>NZ_JAYRPE010000022.1:0-84605 GCF_041911315.1 Xanthobacter sp.
CCGCCAACACGGCCACGGTGCGCCCGGCCGCACGGGCGCGGCGGACTAGCGCGTTGGTCAGGGTCGATTTGCCCACGCCGGGCGGGCCGGTGAGGCCCAGCACCTCGGCTTTGCCGGCGCGGGCCGCGGCATCGAGCAGCGCCACGAGGTCGGGCTGTCCGCGAGCCGTCTCAACCAGCGCCAGCGCGCGCGCGACGGCGCGTTTGCCGCCGGCGGCCACGGTGGCGAGATCAGGCACGGCGGAGGTGCGCGGGCGGTCTGGGGCGTCGGCGGAAGCGGGCTCGGGCGGCATGGCGCCAATCTAGCTGCCGCAGTGCGGGAGGCAACTCACCGCAGTTCCGCGCCAACGGAAAAAGGCGCCGGCAAAAGCCGGCGCCTCTCCCACTGATCGGATCCGTGCGGGGGAACGGAACCGATCAACAGCCCTGAAAACGAGGATCAACCGCAGTAGCCGCGCGACACCTTGACCACGTTGCCGTTGGTCTGGCGCAGGTAGCAGCGGCCGTTGTTGCCCCAGAAATAGTAGGCGCGGCGCTGGTCCTGCTGGTTGCCAATGATGGCGCCGGTGGTGCCGCCGATGAGCGCGCCGGCCGCGACGCCACCGGCATTGCCCGTGACGGCGCCGCCGATCAGCGCGCCGGCCGTGCCGCCGATGAGCGCACCGCCCACCGTGTTGTTCTGGGCGCTGGCGGTGACGGCCGCGCCGGCGAGGACGGCGGCGGCCAGGGTGAAGGCAGTGAAAGCGCCGAGCGCGGCATTACGGGTCGACATCTTGATCCTTTCCGCATCCGCCGGGCATCAACCCGCGGCGTGCTGCGATGGCACCTGATTTAGCAAAGGCCACATGAACGCCAGATGAGCGGAGCGTTCGGGCATCGTGCAGCTTCGTTCATGGTTCTGGACCGGGCAAGCTGCGCCGTAAAGACCCACTTCCGTTGCGTGTCCCTTCCACGACAAGGGAACACCTCTTGCATCAGCAAGGCGCTCCGGTGCAGGCTCGCGCCCCCGGGACAAACCGGCTCACAGCTTCGTGTTCAGGACAGGTCAATGAGTGAACGCAACCCCTTCGGCGGGACCATCAGCCACCTCTCCCCGTCGGAGGTCCGTCAGGGACTCGCCGATGGCAGCATCCTTCTCGTGGACGTGCGGGAGCCGAACGAGATTCAGGCCGAGCGCATTCCCGGCGCGGTCAATTTCCCGCTGAGCACGTGGAATCCCGCTGCCCTGCCGGACCCGGCCGGCAAGCGCCTCGTCTTCTCCTGCCGCTCGGGCCAGCGCTCGCAGCAGGCCGCCGCGGCGGCGCAGAAGGCGGGCTTTGCCTATGAGGAGCACATGAAGGGCGGCATCATGGGCTGGCGCGAAGCCGGCTTCGACGTCGAGCGCGGCTGAGGCGCGGGCGCCCTGGGCGGTGCTCCGGCCAGACCGGGGCACCATTCTGTCGGCGTGGCGCTTGGCGCCGGTTCTCGCCGATCCCCCTCCGGACGAGCCGGAGGGGTCGATGGTCAGAACGGCAGCGCGGCCGCTCAGGCGGTCGCGGCGTCGAGTTCGGCGATGATGGCCTTGCCCATCGCCTCGGTGCCGATGGTCTCCATGCCCGGCGCGGCGATGTCGCCGGTGCGCTTGCCGGAAGCGAGCACGCCCGCGATGGCCTGCTCGATGCGATCCGCCACCGCGCCCTCATTGAACGAATAGCGCAGCGCCATGGCCAGCGAGCCGATCATGGCGATGGGATTGGCGATGCCCTTGCCGGCGATGTCGGGGGCGGAGCCGTGCACCGGCTCGTAGAGCGCCGCGCGCTTGCCGGTGGCCGCATCCACAGCGCCGAGCGAGGCGGAGGGCAGCATGCCGAGCGAGCCGGTCGCCATGGCCGCGAGATCGGAGAGGATGTCGCCGAACAGATTGTCGGTGACGATCACGTCATACTGCTTGGGCCAGCGCACCAGCTGCATGGCGAGCGAATCCGCCAGCGCATGCTCCAGCTCCACATCCTTGTAGGCGCGGGCGTGGAGGTCGGTCACCACCTGCTTCCAGAGCACGCCAGAGCGCATCACGTTGTGCTTCTCGGCGGAGGTCACCTTGTTGCGGCGGGTGCGGGCCAGCTCGAAGGCCACGGCGGCGATGCGCTCGATCTCGTAGGTGTCATAGACCTGCGTGTCGATGGCGCGCTTCTGACCGTTGCCGAGGTCGGTGATGGTCTTGGGCTCGCCGAAATAGACGCCGCCGGTCAGCTCGCGCACGATGAGGAGGTCGAGCCCCTCCACCACCTCGCGCTTGAGCGAGGAGGCATCCGCCAGCGCCGGGTAGCAGATGGCGGGACGCAGGTTGGCGAACAGCTGGAGATCCTTGCGCAGCCGCAGCAGGCCCGCCTCGGGGCGCGCCTCATAGGGCACGTCCGCCCACTTGGGGCCACCGACCGCGCCGAGCAGGATGGCGTCGGCGCCCTTGGCGCGCACCATGGCGTCCTCGGAGATGGCGACGCCGTGCGCGTCATAGGCGCAGCCGCCGACCAGATCCTCCTCGATGGCGAAGGAGGCGAGGCCCGCCTGCTCCAGCCACTTCGCCACCCGTTTCACCTCGGCCATGACTTCAGGGCCGATGCCGTCGCCGGCGAGAAGAAGGAGCTTGTGGGTGGCCATGGGTGGATTCCTCGGGTCTTGATTTACGCTGCGGCATCGCGCCGTTTTTGGGTCGCCCTGAGGGCGGCGGCTCGGCGCGGAGTGCTAGGGCCTCAAAGGGCCGATGGCAAGGAGGAACACGCCGGCCCGCGGTATTCAGGCCCCTTTCACAAAGGCCGCGAAGGCCGCCGCATAATCCTTGTGCCAGCGCGACAGCGGCGGGCGGTTCTCGATGATGTCGCCGGCCGCCCAGGCGATGCGCTTCTCGTCGAGCGCGCGGGGTACGTCATTGTCCGGGCAGAGGATGTAGAAATCGCCGGCCTCCAGCTTCTCCAGCAGGAAGTCCACGGTCTGCTGAGCGGTCCAGGCCCCCGCCGGCTTCTCCGTTCGCCCGCCTGCCGCCAGCGGGGTGAAGACGAAGCCGGGAATGAACAGCCGCGCCGAGATCCGGCAGTCCGGCGTGTTGCGCAATTCGTGTTCCAGCGCCTCGGTGAAGGCCTTCACGCCGGCCTTGGACACGTTGTAGGCCGGATCACCCGGCGGGGTGGTGATGCCCTGCTTGGAGCCGGTGTTGACGATCAGCCCCTGCCGACCCCGCGCGATCATCTTCGGCCCGAACGCGCGGCAGCCGTGGATGATGCCCATGAGGTTGACGCCCAGCACCTTCTCCCAATTGCCGAAGGGGCCGAAGATGGCGCTGCCCGGCTGCACGCCGGCATTGTTCATGAGGAGGTCCGTGCCGCCGAAGCGCCCGGCGACGATCTCCTCCAGCCGCTCCAGATCCTCGGGCCGACTGACATCGGTAGCGACAGCGAGCACGTCCCCGGCCCCGCCCGTCGCCACGGCGGCCACCTGCGCGGCAGCCGCATCAAGCTTTTCGCCCGGCAGGTCCGCAATGGCCACCTTCAGCCCGCGGGCGGCGAGCTTTTCCGCTGCGGCAAGGCCGATGCCGGACGCGCCGCCGGTGATGACGGCGACGGCGCCGGAGGACAGCGCGGGATGGGTCATGACGGGTCTCCGTTCAGATTCGCGCGTTCAACGCCGTGTGGCGACGAAGGCTCCGCCGACGATGAGCGCGCAGGCCACCGCCAGAGAGAGGGACGGCGCCGAGAAGCCGGTCGCAACCAGCAGTAGCGTGGAGAGCACCGGCGCCGCATAGGAGGCGACGCCCAGAAGACGCACATCTCCGCGCTTCATGCCGATGTCCCAGGTGTAGAAGGCGAGCCCCACCGGACCGATGCCGAGCAGCACCACCGCCGTCCACTCCCCTGCCGAGGCGGGCCACACGGTCTCCTCCCACGCGAGGTGGCAGAGGGCGGCCAGCACCGCCGTGGCGAGGCAGAAGCCGGCCACCGCCTGCGTCGGCACATCGGCGAAATGGCGCGAGGCCACCGAATAGGACGACCAGATGAAGGCGCAGGCGAAAGCCGCGAGATAGCCGGGCAGGAAGCGCATCTCGATGCCGGAGAAGCCGCCCTTGCCCGCGAGCAGAACCACGGTGCCGGCAAAGCCCATCAGCGCGCCGATCACATGCACCCTGCGCAGCCCGCCACCGGGCAGGAAGGCGGAAAGCAGCACGATCAGCAGCGGCCAGAGATAGGCGATCAACCCCGCCTCTGCCGCCGGGGCCAGCTTCAGGGCGGTGAAATAGAGGAAGTGGTAGCCGAACAGCCCGCCCACGCCATGCAGATAGGCGAGCGGCCGCTGCTTCAGCACGCCGAGCCCCGGCCCGGCCAGCGCCGCCCCCAGCCCCACCGCACCGCCGATGCCGAAGGTGAGCGCGGTCAGCAGGAAGGGCGGCACCTTCCCCGTCGCCGCCGTGAAGAAGGCGAGCGTCGCCCACAGCAGGATGGCGAGGAAGCCGATGCGGGTCGCCGTTGCGGAAGACATCATGCCGGAAGACGTCACACCGGAGGACATGGGGCGCTCAGGGCCCGAGGAGGTCGATCAGCGCGGGAATGAGCGGCTCGTCGGCCGGCGGCATGGGAATGTCGCGCAGCCGACCGGGCCGGAGCCATTGCAGCGCCTGATGCTCCTTCTTCTGGATCACGCCCTCCCAGCGGCGGCAGATCCAGAGCGGCATCAGGAGGTGGAAGGTCTCGTAGGGATAGCTGGCGAAGGTGAGGGGCGCGAGGCACGCCTCCTTCACCGTGATGCCCAGTTCCTCATCGAGCTCGCGGATGAGCGTCTGCTCCGGCCGCTCGCCGGGCTCGACCTTGCCGCCGGGAAACTCCCAGAGCCCCGCCAGCGCCTTGCCCTCCGGCCGCTGCGCCACCAGCACGCGGCCGTCGCCGTCAATGAGGGCGCAGGCGGCGACGAGGGTGATCTTCACGAGCGATAATCCCCGTTGATCGCCACGTATTCCTTGGTGAGATCGCAGGTGAGCACCCGGTCTGTGCCGCGGCCGAGGCCGAGGTCCACGGTGAGGTCGATCACGTCGTTCTTCATGTAGGCCGAGACCTCGGCCTCGTCGTAGTCAGGATCGCGGGCGCCCTCATGGGCGACGCGGATGTCGCCGAAGGAGATGGAGAGCAGGTCGCGGTCGGCGGGTTCGCCGGCCTTGCCCACCGCCATCACCACGCGGCCCCAGTTGGCGTCCTCGCCGGCCACCGCCGTCTTCACCAGCGGCGAGTTGGCGATGGACATGGCGATGCGCCGCGCCGACTTGTTGGAGACCGCACCCGTCACGGTGATGCGCACCAGCTTGCGGGCGCCCTCGCCGTCGCGGGCCACCTGCTCGGCGAGGTCGGCGAGCAGCTCGGTGAGCGCGCGCTTGAACGCCTTCAGCGCGGGATCGTCGATGTTCTTCACCGTCTTCGCGCCACGCTCCTTGGCGGCGCCGGTGGCGAACAGGAGGAGCGTGTCGGAGGTGGAGGTGTCGCCGTCGATGGTGACGGCGTTGAAGGTGGTCTTCACGCCCTTGGAGAGCAGCTTCTGCAGCACGTCGGCGGCAATCGGCGCGTCGGTGAAGACGAAGGAGAGCATGGTCGCCATGTCGGGGGCGATCATGCCCGCGCCCTTGGCTATGCCGTTGATGGTCACCGGCACGTCGCCCAGCAGCACGGTGGCGGTGGCGAGCTTGGGGAAGGTGTCGGTGGTCATGATGGCGCGCGCGGCATCAAGCCACGGCCAGTCCACCAATTGACCGGCGGCCTCGGTCAGCGCCGCTTCGAACTTGGTGGCGTCCAGCGGCTCGCCGATGACGCCGGTGGAGGCGAGGAACACTTCCGTGGGCTTGCAGTCGAACGCCTGGGCGGCGAGGTCTGCGGTCAGGCTGGTTGCCTCCCGGCCCTTCATGCCGGTGAAGGCGTTGGCGTTGCCGGAATTCACCACCAGCGCCCGTGCCTTGCCCTTCTTCAGCAGCTCACGGCACCACTCCACCGGGGCGGAGGGGCAGAGCGAGCGTGTGGTGACGCCGGCCACCGTCGTGCCGGGCTCGAACGCCATGGCCAGAACGTCGGTACGGCCCTTGTATCGGATGCCCGCCGCCACCGTGGTGAAGGTGACGCCCGGCACAGGCTTGAGCTCGGGCACGGACTTCGGCGCGAGGGGAGACACGGTGGTCGACATGGGCAGTCCCCGTTGATGGCGCGCAACCTGTGCCGCAGCTTCAGCCGATAGGCAAGGGCGCTGGCGGCCGCATCCGCAACGGTGCCGGCAAAGAAACCGGCACCGGCCGAGAATTTCGCCGCCTCAGACCTGGGCGCCGAGGGCCGCAAGCGCCGCCTTGGCCACGTCCACGTCTTCGCTGCCCTTGCCGGACCCCACACCGATGCCGCCGACGCACACGCCGTCGATGATGATGGGGAAGCCGCCTTCCAGATTGGTGAGCCGGCCGCCGGAGGCGATGGCGAGCTTCAGCTCCAGCGCCGGATCGAGCCGGCTCGTGGGCTGGCGGTGGGAGGCGGCGCTGATGGCCTTGGAGAGGGAGGTCTCCCGCGACAGCAGCTTCGCTCCGTCCATGCGCACGAATGCGAGGAGATTGCCCCCGTCATCCACGATGGTGATGTTCTGCGGCACGCCCATCTCCTCCGCCCGCGCGACGGCGGCGGCGAGCGCGACCAAAGCGCCGGCATGGGTGAGCTTCGCGGCGGGGCGGGTCAGCGGCTTCTGCTCGGTCATCATGGCTCCTTTCAGCGGGTGATCCAGTCGGCGGCGGGGCGGCGCAGCAGTTCGGCGAGGCGGGCCAGCATGGCGTCGCACTGGGCCAGCTCATCCCGCCCCACCCATTCGTCGGCCTTGTGGGCGCGGGCGATGTCGCCGGGGCCGCAAACGAGGGTGGGAATACCGGCGTCGGAATAAAGCCCCGCCTCGGTGCCGAAGGCGATGGTGCCGGGCGGACCATTGTCGCCGCACAGCCGCGCCACCGCGGCTGCCTCCGCACTGCCGGCCGCCGTGGCGAGGGCAGGATAGGAGGAGAGTTCCTCCACCACCAGCTCCGCCTCCTCCGCCTCGGCCTTGAGGGCGGCGCGCGCCTCCGCCACCAGCGCCTCGATGCGGCGCAGGATGGCAGGGGTATCGGCACCCGGGATGCTGCGCAGCTCGAATTCCATCACCGCCTTGTCCGGCACCACGTTCAGCGCCCCGCCGCCATGCAGCGAGCCGATGTGCAGCGTCGCATAGGGCGGATCGAAGGCCTCGTCCCGCGCGCCGTGGCGCAGCTCGTCGGCAAGGTCGGCGAGGCGGGCGGCGAGACGGGCGAGCGCAGTCACGGCATTGGCGGCGCGGTGCGGCAAGGCGGAATGGCCGGTGCGGCCGGTGGCGGTGACGCGCCAGCCGGTCTTACCCTTGTGGGCGCGCTTCACCTTCATGCCTGTCGGCTCGCCGACGATGCACAGGAGCGGCGGCGCCGGAAGGGCGGCCAGAAGCGCCACCAGATCCCCCGCGCCCTTGCAGCCGATCTCCTCGTCATAGGAGAGCGCCACATGCACCGGCGTCTCCAGCGCAGCGGCGGCGAAGGCGGGCAGCGCGGCGAGCACGCAGGCGACGAAGCCCTTCATGTCCGAGGTGCCGCGCCCGTAGAGGCGATCTCCCCGCGCGGTCAGGGCGAAGGGATCGCTGGTCCAGGGCTGGCCCTCGACGGCCACCACGTCCGTATGGGCGGAGAGCACCACGCCGGGCCGGTCCTCGGGGCCGATGGAGAGGAGCAGCGCGGTGCGGTCCCCCGCCGCATTGGGCAGATGGCGCACGCGGGCGAACGGCGCGGCGATTTCGGCGATGCGCGCGACGACTTCGGAGTTTTCCGTATCCGTTACCGAAGAAACGGAAATGATTTTTTCAAGTATTTCTTCCGTAGATACTTGCATATTCAGGCCATCATCTCTAGAAAACCACCGAAAAGGAGACGGGAATGACCTATTCCATCGCCGCCCGCTGCCCCGATACGGGCGCCTTCGGCATCGCCATAACCTCGTCCAGCATCTGCGTTGCCAGTCGCTGCGCGTGGGTGAGCCCGCTCGGCCTCGTGACGACGCAGAACGTCACAGACCCTGCCCTTGGCCCGGCTGGCCTTGCTCTGCTGCGGCAGGGGCTCGGCGCCGGGGGCGTGCTGTCCACGCTGCTCGCCGGCACGCCGGAGCCCGCTTTCCGGCAGGCCAGCGTCATCGACCGTTACGGGCAGGTGGCGTGGCATTCGGGGACCGAGGCCCTGCCCATCGCCGCGGCGGCGCAAGGCCCCGGCTGCATCGCGCTCGGAAACCTCTTGGTGAACGACGGCGTCCCCGCCGCCATGCGCGATGCCTTCCTCGCGGCCGATGGCCTGCCCTTGGCCGAGCGCCTCATGCGCGGGCTGGAGGCCGGATTGGCCGCCGGTGGCGAGACGGGGGACGAGCATGCGGCGGGACTGCATGTGGCGCGCACCTATGACTGGCCCGTGGTGGACCTGCGCGTGGACTGGCAGGAGGACCCCATCGGCGCGCTGCGCAGCCTGTGGGATCGCTATGCGCTGGAGCAGCCGGCCTTCGAAAGCCGCGCGCGGAACCCCTCCTCCGCCCCGGCCTTCTGACGGCGAACACGGCGCGCCGGACCAGAACCGGCGCGCCGCAATGTCAGGCAACATCGGACGCGAACGCCACCGCATCGGCGGGCGAGAAATCGAGCGAGACGCGGGTGCCCGCCGGCCAGCGCGTGGAAGCGCCATGCCCCGGCACGCGCACCGTGACGCGGCCACCGCGCGCGGCAGCGACATCCACCAGCACGTCCACGTGTGAGCCCTGATAGACGTGGGTCGCCACCGTGCCGGAGACCAGCCCCTCCCCTTCCGCGATGCGCACCGCATCGGGCCGCACGTAGAGGTCCACGGCCGCGCCGGGGGCAATCCCTTCCAGCGTATCCGCACTGACGCTGAGCCGCCCTTCGGCGATCAGCACCGTCGCGGTCTCGCCGATGCGCCGCTCCAGCCGGCCCGGCAGCACGTTCACATCGCCGACGAAGGACGCGACGAACGGGTCCAGCGGCCGGCGATAGATCTCGTCCGGCGTGCCCACCTGGCGGATGCGCCCCTGCGACATGACCGCGATGCGGTCCGACATGGACAGCGCCTCGCTCTGGTCGTGGGTGACGAAGATGGTGGTGACGCCGAGCCGGCGCTGGATCTCCTTCAGCTCCACCTGCATGGCGCCGCGCAAATTCTTGTCGAGGGCGGAGAACGGCTCGTCCAGCAGCAGCACCTTGGGCCGGATCACCAGCGCGCGGGCCAGCGCCACGCGCTGCTGCTGTCCGCCGGAGAGCTGGCGCGGCTTGCGCTCGCCGAAGCCGTCGAGCTTGACGAGCGCCAGCGCCTCCGCGACGCGCGTCTCGATCTCGCGCTTCGCCACGCCGCGCATCCGGAGGCCATAGCCCACGTTCTTCGCGACATTCATGTGCGGGAACAAAGCGTAGTTCTGGAAGACGACGCCGATCTCGCGATCATAAGGCGCGGTCTCGGTCATCAGCCGTCCGCCAACAAAGATCTCGCCGCCGTCCGCCTCGAGAAACCCGGCGATGAGGTTGAGCAGGGTGGTCTTGCCGCAGCCGGACGGTCCGAGCAGCGTCATGAACTCGCCCTCGGCGATCTTCAGCCACGCCTCATGCAAAGCGGTGGCATCGCCGAAGCGCTTGGTGACGCCGTCGATCTGGACGCCGGCGACGCGCGCGGCAGCGTCCGCGACAGGCGCGGAGACGGCGGGGGAGACAGGCTCCCGGGGATCGATGCGTTCAGCGGACATGCTCAACGTTCAGAACCTTTCCGAGGCCAAGGAAGGCGTTGGCGATGGTGAGAAGCAGCGCCGTGACCACGATGTAGATGACGGACAGCGCCGCGAGCGTCGGATCGGCATACTCGCGGACGTAATTGTACATGGCGACCGGCAGCGTCTGCGTCGCCTGGGCGGTGACGAACAGCGAGGCGGTGAACTCGTTGAAGGAGAGGATCGCCGCGAACAGCCAGCCCGAGAACAGGCCGGGGATCAGCAAAGGCAGCGTCACGGTGAACAGCGCCCGTCCGGGCCGGGCGCCAAGGCTCGCGGCGGCGAGTTCCAGCCGGCTGTCGAGATTGCGCAGCGACACATAGACCGAGCGCATCACGAAAGGCAGCACCAGCACCACGTGGCAGACGATGACGAGGGCGAACGTGCGCGTGGCGTGGATCTGCGCCGCGAGGATCAGGAAGCCGAGGCCGATGGTGAAATGCGGGATCACAAGCGGCGAGGTCAGCACCGCCTCCAGCGCCATCTTGCCCCGGAAGCTGTAGCGATCGAGGGCGAAGGCGAAACCGGCGCCCACCACGAGCGCGATGGATGAGGCGAAGGCGGTGATGATGAGGCCGTTGCGAAAGCCCTCGGAGAAGTCGCGGTAGGAGAAGGCCCGCGCGAACCACCGCGTGGACCAGGCCTGCGGTGGGAAGGAGAGGATGGCGCGGTCGTTGAAGGCCGAGATTCCCACCACCACCGCCGGCAGGATGATGAAGGCCACCACCAGCCACACCACGGTCCAGCCGGCGATGGCGAGAAGCCGCTCGCCGGCCTTGGCGGAGATGAGACGCTTGCGCGGAGCGGACATCAGTGGGCTCCGATCTTTTCCAGCGGCTTGATGGCCTGCTTCGCCATGGCGAGCACCGCGAAGGTGAGCGCGAGGCCGGTGACGGACAGGGCCGCCGCGAAGGGGAAATTGAAGGAGGCGAAGCCGAGCTGGTAGACCAGCGTCGAGATCATGCTCACCTTGCCGCCGCCGATCATCTGCGGCGTGGCGAAGGCGGAAAACGTCCAGGCGAAGGCGGTGGAAACGCCCGCCACCACGCCGGGCATGGAAAGAGGCAGCGTCACGGTGAGAAAGGCCTTCACCGGCCCCGCGCCGAGGGAGGTCGCGGCCTTCTCGTAGTCGCGATCGATGTGCGAGAGCGCGGCCGAGAGCATGATGACCATCACCGGCAGTGTCACATGAACGAGGGCGGTGACGACGCCGAAGGTGGTGAACATCATCTGGATCGGCCGGTCGATGAGCCCCAGGCCCTTCAGCACCGAATTGATGAAGCCGGTATTTCCCAGCACGATGATCCAGGAATAGGTGCGCACCACTTCGCCAAGGAAGAGCGGCGTGACTGCGGTAATCAGCAGGAAGGATTTCAGCGCCACATTCCGCGTCCGCACCAGCGCGAAGGCCATCGGATACGCCACCACCAAAGTAATGAGCGCGGTGAGGAGGCAGATCCACACGGTCTGGATGAACACCTGCGCATAGAGCGGGCGCAGCAGCGCGAAGAAATTGTCCAGCGTGAGCCCGCCCGGATTGAGCGAGCCCGGCACATAGGCACGGAAGGCATATTGCAGGATCGCCGCCAGCGCCGCCGCGGAGGCGATGGCCGCCAGCGTCGCGGGGGCGACGAACAGGGCGAGGAAGGGGCGCTTGTTCACGGCTCTCGCTCTTGGTTCTGTGGGAAGCCCCGGCGGAGGCAGGGAAGATGACAGGGGACCCATCTTCCCTGCCCGCCGCGCTACGGAGCCGCTTCCGGGTCAGGGCAGTCTAACGGAAGCGGTTGTCCGCCTCACCCGCGATCATTTGGCGATCATGTTTTCCGAGAACCACTTGCGCCACTCGGCGGTCTTCTCCGCGCGGAGCTTGTGGTCGATGATGATGGTCTCCTTGTCCCACTGCTCAGCGGTGGTGAAGACGCCGGGAAGCTTCGCGGTCTCGGGGCTCACCTTGGCGCCGAGCACGGTGGGCGAGCCCTTCTTCAGCTCGGCGATCTTGCCCTGCACCTCGGGATCAAGCGCGGTGTTGATGAACTTCTCCGCCAGCTCGCGGTTCTTGGAGCCCTTCATGATGGCCATGGTGTCGATGCCCAGCACGCCGCCCTCCTTCGGGATGACGAGCTTGATCGGGACGCCCTGCGCGATCATGTAATAGGCGTTCATGGACAGCATGATCTGCACCGGCGTCTCGCCGGTGGCGATGAGCTGCTGGGAGTTCGCGTCGTTGGTGTAGAAGGCCTTGAAATTGGGCTTCAGCGCCAGGAGCTTCTGCTCACCCTTCTGCCAGTCCGCCGGCGAGCCGCCCGCCAGCAGGGCCGAGACGGCGATGATGTGGCTCGGGTCGAAATCAGGCGCCGCCAGCATCCCCTTCAGCTCGGGATTCCAGAGGTCTCCCCAGGAGGAGAAGGTGATGTTCTTCGGGGTCAGGTCCGGCCGGTAGCCGATGGTGTAGACATAGGCCCAGGCGCCGATGTGATAGGGGCTCACCTTCGCCTGCGGCACCAGCTTCGACGCGTTCGGGATCTTCGAGAGATCGAGGGTCTCGAACAGATCGTCATTGGCGTAGAGCCAGCCCACATGGGCGGTGGTGAAGGTGATGTCGCTCTCCGGCGAGCCCTTGGCGAGCTTCGCCTTGTTCAGCCGGTCGATGGTGCCGCCGGTGATGTATTCCACCTCGACGCCGGTATCTTTCGTGAATTTCGAGGCGATGGCCTCGGCGATGAGGTCGCGGAAGCTGCCGCCCCACGTGCTCACCACCAGTTTTTCCGCCGCGCTCGCCGGGCCCGCCACGAAGGCGGCCAGCGCGAGCCCGAGGGCAACGATCTTGCCGTTCATCCGTCTCTCCTCTGGATCCGCCTTCTGGCGGTTTCTTTTCGTGTGACCGCGAAGGTCGCCGATACGTAAATCTACGTAATTCGGATGACGATGGAAGCAAAAATGCCTGTGCGTGGCAATTTTTATTTTGAAAATCAATATTTTATCGAAACAATGCAAATATTCCCCGCGCCATTTGCGGCGCGAGGAAAACCGGACGCGGCGTGCCGCTGCAACGCGTGGCGACGCCTCAGGCGCGCTCGGACGGGATCTCGGCGATGATGTCGATTTCCATCAGATATTCGGGCTTGGCGAGCCCCTGCACGATGATGCCGGTGGAGACCGGGAAGACGCCCTTCAGCCACTGGCCAACCACGCGATAGACCGGCTCGCGATAGGCCCGATCCGTGATGTAGATGACGATCTTCACCACGTCCTCGAGCTTGGCGCCGGCCTCTTCCAGCAGCACCTTGGCGCAGGCCATGGCGTTCTCGGTCTGCGCCGCGGCATCACCCACGCCGATGATGTTGCCGTCGAGGTCCATGGCCGTCTGGCCGCGGAGATAGACGGTGTTGCCGGCGCGGACCGCCATGCACACGTCGTTGTCGAGCTTCTGCTCGGGATAGGCTTCCTTCGTGTTGAAGGGGCGGATGCGGGTATGGGTCGGCACGGTTCTTTGCCTCATGCAGCGGTCAGGCGCCGGTAGGCGCGGTTGGCGTAAAGCAGCGGCTCGGCCTCGTCCTCAAGACCATGGACGGCGGTCACGGCGCCGACGACGATGCGGTGGGTGCCGTAGGCGTGATGGGTGGCAAGGCGGCAGTCGAAGCTCATGAGCGCGCCATCGAGCACCGGCGCGCCGCTCCGCGCGGCCCGCCAGTCCGCGCAGGCGAACTTGTCGTCCCGGAACTGCGGCACCTGCCCGGCGAAGGTGTCGGAGACGTGCGACTGATGGTGCGCCAGCACGTTGGCGACGAACACGCCGTTGGCCTCGATGACCTTCAACGCGTTGCTCTGCTCGTGGATGCAGAGAATGACCGAAGGCGGCTCCATGCACAGCGAGGCCAGCGAGGAAACGGTGAGTCCCGCCCGCCCGGCCGGGCCGTCGGTGGCGATCACCGCGACACCCGACGCCATGCGCCGCATGGCGTCACGAAACAGGCCCGCATCCACGGGGGAGATGTCGCCGGCCGCGCTCATTTCAGCGAGCCTTTGACATTGTCCGAAAGGCCCGCGGTCTTGCGCACGAAGTCGAGGGGTCCGGAGAAATCGAAGCTCTTGTAGACCGCCGCGAGGTGGTTGAAGTGCGGCGCCTGCGCGAACTGCACGAAGGCGAGGCGGTGGCCGGCATAGTCGGAGGAGACGAGATCACGGGCGAAGGCGAGCAGCTTGCGCCGGTCCTCGGACTCCCAATTGTCGTTGAGCGTATAGAACTTCTTCAGCCACTCGGCGGTGCCCTCGGCCTCGAAGGCGGCGACGTTGGGCGTGACGCAGATCTGGCCGCCGATCAACTCGCGGGTGGCGTGCATCATGGTCGGCAGCTGCGAGCAGGCGAGCACGCGGCCGGCATAGAGGATGGACTGGTTGGGCATCAGCAGGCCCGCCGGGCTCTTCTCGGCGAGGGCGATGGAAGCCGTGAGGTGGGCGTTGATGCCCTCGCGATAGACCGCGAGATCCGCCAGCTTCTCCTGCACCGACTGAAGCTTGTCGAGGCCGGTCTGCTTGGCGTTCCACAGCGCCGCGCCGATCATCATGTCGGCCACGTAGAGGAGGCGCAGCACATAAGGATAGGCGGAATAGCGGTGAAGCGTGCCGCGCACGAACTGGGCCGCCTTGGTGTAGCGATAGAAGAAGACGTCTTCCCAGGGGATCAGCACGTCATCGAACACCACCAGCGTATCCACCTCGTCATAGCGGTTGGCGAGGGGATAATCCTTCGGGTTGGAGCGGCCGGCGAAGGAGGAGCGGCAGATGTGCTTCACGCCCGGCGCGCCCATCTTCACGATGCAGCCCAGCGCGTAGTCGCTTTCCTTCTCGTCCGTCCAGGCGCCCACGGTGGGCTTGAGATAGGCCTGGTCGGCATAGGCGGCGGCGGTTTCGTATTTGGCGCCGCGGATGATGATGCCGGCGTCCGTCTCCTTGGTGACATGCACCATCATGTCCGGGTCGCGCTCGGAGATGTGGCGGGAGCGGTCGCCCTTGGGGTCGGTGTTGGCGGAGACGTGGAAGGGGTCTTCCTCCACGACGCGCTTGATGTGGTTGTCGATGTTGGCGGCGAAGCGCGGATCGATCTCCGCCAGCATGTCGCGCCCGTCCTGCAGCGACCACATCTCGCCGATGGTCTCGTCGCCGACGCGGGTGACGACGCCGCCCACGTCCTTCAGCAGGATGTCGACGCCCTTGCGCTTGGCGTCCCAGTGCGCGGTCTCGGTGGGCGGCTGGTGGAAGACGGAATGCACCGCATTCTCCTCCACATAGGTCAGCGCCGGCGCGGTCGCCTCCTCGTGGTGGAGGTCGTACATGCGCGCCTTGATGTCGACGATGGGCTTGAAGGCGGGATGGGTGGTGACGTCGGCCACGCGCTCGCCGTCGATCCAGATCTCGCGGCCGTCGCGCAGGCCTTCCTTGTACGCGGCACCGGTCCTGATCATCACACCTGCTCCCGAATTGGTCATGCCCACGATTGGAGCAAGAGTGGGCGAGGCCGCGGGATCGATAAAATATTTTATCTTTGGCGAAAAGATTGACTTTTCTGATCCAGATCAATGCGAGACACTGGCGGCTCACTGGAGCCCCGCCCGTGACCAAGCCGAACCCTGCCGGCGCGCCCCCGCGCCCGTGCCATTGCTACGCCCTCGCCTGCGGGGAACGGGCGAAATGAACGTGTCGCTCCGGGCACTCAAATATGTCGTGGCCGCCGCGGATCTCGGCAACGTCACGGAAGCCGCGCGCCAGCTCAACGTCTCCCAGCCGTCGATTTCCGCCGCCATCGCCCAGACCGAAGCGGAGCTGCGCATCCCGCTCTTCATCCGCCATCATGCGCGCGGCATCTCGCTGACGCCCGCCGGCCAGCGCTATGTGAACGAGGCAAGGCATCTCCTTGCCCACGCGCGTGATTTCGCCCAGAGCGCGCAGGCGCTGGGCGATACGCTGCGGGGCGAGATTTCGCTGGGTTGCTTCCTCACCATCGCCCCGCGCTTCATGCCGGCCCTGCTGGCCCGTTTCGCGGAGGTGCAGCCCGGCATCACGGTGAAGCTGGAAGAAGGCGACCAGAAGGAGATCTTCGACGGCATCCTCTCCGGCCGGCTGGAGATCGCCGTGTCCTATGGCTATGCGGTGCCTGAGGATTTTTCCGGCGAACTCCTCATCGACCTGCCGCCGCTCCTCGTGCTCGCCGCCGACCATCCCTTGGCGCGCAAGCCGGTGGTTTCGCTGAAGGACGTGGCCGACGAGCCCTTCCTGCTCTACGACCTGCCCCACACGCGCGACTATTTTTTCTCGCTGTTCGATTCCTGCGGCATCACCCCGCGCATCGCCTACCGCTCACGCTCCTACGAGCTGATCCGCGGCCTCGTCGGCCAGAAGCGCGGCTACACGCTGCACAATGCCTCGCCACGCACGACCATGGCCTATGACGGCAGCCGGGTGGCCGTGCGGCCGCTGAAGGAGCAGCTGGCGCCGGTGCGCGTCATGCGGCTGTCGCTCCGCCGCCAGCCTATGCGGCCGGCGGTGGAGGTGTTCGCCCGCTTCCTCGCCGACGCCTTCTCGCCCGGCGGCATGTTCGCGCCGGGCTCGATCGCGCCAGATATGGACTAGAAGCCGTCAGCCGCCGATCTTCTTGCCGGCGGTCCAGCAATCCTGCACCGCGCCGATGGCCTGGCCGGCATCGGTCATGTCCCAGTCGAAGGACTTGCCGGCGATCTTGAGCGAGACGCGGCCACCCTGCCGCAGGGCATTGAGCACGTCGTCCGTGATGAAGACCCGCTCGCGAACGCCCGCCTGGCTGGCCACCAACTCCACCGGCTGCGACGCCTTGCCGATCTCCAGCGATCCCGACACCTTGCTGCCCGGCTTGAGGCTGAGGTCCGGGAAGGCGATGGCCCACTTGCCGTTCGGATAATAGAGCAGACCGACGATGCCGCCGTTGGTCTTGGTGACGCCCCGGCACAGGAAGAACTTGCCGTCGTCCAGCACGGTCTCGACCTTCCACTGGCCGAACGCGCGGAACTGGGTGTTGGTCTGCTTGCCCGCCTCGGCTGCCCCTGCGGCCATGACCGCCGCCGCCACGATCGCGATTCCCCAGAAACGCATGTCATTCCCCTGAGCATCTGCCCGCCACGCCCAACCGGCACGCCGGAGCCCGGCCGCGGCCAGACACCCTGCAATTCACCCGCTAAATTTGCCCGCATCGTGTCGGGGGCGGCGTTCGTCCACCGTCCTTATAGCATCGAGCCGATCCGCCCCAGGGAGAGTGACATGCGCGTTATGGTGATCGTGAAGGCGACTGCGGACAGTGAAGCCGGGCTGATGCCCTCTCCGGACCTGCTGGAGGCCATGGGCCGGTTCAACGAGGAACTGGCCAAGGCCGGCATCATGCGCGACGGCGCCGGGCTCAAGCCCTCCAAGCTGGGCAAGCGCATCGGCTTCGACGGCGCCTCCCGCATCGTCATGGACGGGCCGTTCGCCGAGACCAAGGAGCTGATCGCCGGCTACTGGCTGTGGGAGGTCAAGGACATGGAGGAGGCCGTCGCCTGGGTGAAGCGCTGCCCCAACCCCATGCCCGGCCCGAGCGAGATCGAGATCCGCCCGCTCTACGAAATGGAAGATTTCGGCGACGCTGCGACCGAGCAGTCGCTGGCGCCACACGAGCGGGCGCGGGAGATTCTCGCGGGACGGGACGGGGCTCAGTAGCCCCGCGCCGGGTCCACCCGGTTCTGCACCTCCTCGCCCGCCTCCACCCGCCGGATGTTCTCCGCGATCTGGGCGGAAGCGCTGGCGGGGATGGCGATGGAGGCGAGGTGCGGCGTCACCAGCACATTCTCCATGCCCCAGAGCGGGCTCTCAGTGGGTAGCGGCTCCACCTCGAACACGTCGAGCGTCGCCTCGGAGATGGCGCCGGAGCGCAGCGCCGCGATCAGCGCCGCCTCATCCACCACCGGCCCGCGGGCGACGTTGATGAACTTCGCCCCCTTCGGAAGCAGAGCGAGGCGCCCGGCATCGAGGAGATGGCGCGTCTCGCCGGTGAGCGGCAGCATCACCACGAGGATGTCCGCCTCGGCGAGGAAACCCGGCAGCGCGCCGGCCCCGTGGCAGGTCTTCACGCCCTCGAGCTGCTTCGGTGAGCGAGACCAGCCGCGCACGTCGAAGCCGTGCCGCACCAGCTCCAGCGCGGTCGTGGACCCGAGTTCGCCGAGCCCGAGCACGCCGACCCGGATCTCCCCCGCCGTGCGCGGATGCACATAATGCCAGCGCCCCTCCCGCTGCGCCCGCTCGAAGGTCGGGATCTCGCGGGCATGGCGCAGCACGCAGAACAGCACGAAGGACGCCATCATCTGCGACATGTTCGGGTCGGAGAGGCGGGTGATGGGAACGTCGGGAAGATCATCCCGGGCGACCAGCGCATCCACGCCCGCGCCGAGATTGATGACCAGCCCAAGGTTGGGAAAGCGCGCGAAGAACCCCTGCGGCGGCTTCCAGACGAGGGCATAGCGCACATCCGCGGGATCGCCGTCCACCGCACCGGTCGCCACATCGGCGATCCGCACATCGAGGCCCGGCACCGCCGCCTGAAGCGCGGCCTTCCATTCCACGGGATCATCGAAGGCGCTGTAGAACACCAACGCCCCGCGCGAAGTCGCTGTCACTTGCCACCCTCCTTGCGCTCGCCGGCGAGCTTCGCCGCGGCGCCGATGGCAAGCTCGTAGCCCAGCGCGCCGAGCCCTGCCACCACGCCGGTGGCGGCCTTCGACACGAAGGAGTGGTGCCGGAAGGGTTCGCGCTTCCAGATGTTGCTCATGTGGGTCTCGATGATCGGCCCGTCGAAGGCGAGCAGCGCATCGAGGATGGCGATGGACGTGTAGGTGAGGCCGGCCGCGTTGATGACGATGGCATCCGCCTTCAGCCGGGCCTCCTGGATCCAGTCCACGATCTCGCCCTCGTGGTTCGACTGCCGAAAGTCCAGCGCCACGCCAAGCCCGGCGGCATGGGCGAGGCAGCGCTCGCGGATGGCCGGGAAGCTCTCGCGCCCGTACGTGCCGGAGGGATCGAGGCCGTAGAGGTTGGCGTTGGGTCCGTTGAGAAAGAAGATCGTCAGGGCCAAGGGGGTCGTCCTGCTGCGAGAAGGAGGCCGCAACCGTCGCGCCGGAGGGGGCATCCTGCCAATCGGAAGATGAAATGAGCGGGATCGGCTTTTTTGATGGACCGTATTCGGGAACCGAAGCGCGGCTACGGCGTTTTCAGGCTGCACCTTGGAATGGGCAACAAAAATGACATTTGGGGAAGCCCAGCCGATGGCGGAGCCGGTTCCTCTCACCGTGCTGCTGGTCGAGGACGACGCGCTCGTGCGCATGGTGACGGCCTCGGAGTTGCGTTCCGCCGGATTGCTGGTGATCGAGGCCGTCTCGGCCGAGGAGGCGCATGAGGCCATCATCGCCGGCCTGCATGTGGATGTCGTGTTCTCCGACGTGCACACCGAGGGCGCGCTGGACGGCTACCAATTCGCCCTGCTGCTCAAGACCGAGCGTCCGCATCTGCCGGTGATCCTCACCTCGGGCCAGTTCGACCGTTCCGTTGCCGCGGTGGTCGCGCCCTTCCTCGCCAAGCCCTACCGGGTCGAGAGCGTGCTGCAGATCATCCAGGCCCAGCTTCAGGGGAAAGCAGGTTCGTAAAACACGATCGAGGAAAGGCGACCGATGAACGACAACCGTCCGAGCGAACTCCCGCCCGTCGTGCTCGTGGTCGAGTCCGACATTCTCGTGCGCCACGTGATCGCGGAGTATCTGCGCACCTGCGGCTACGAGGTGCTGGAAGCCGCGACGGGTGCCGAGGCCGAGATCATCCTGGAAGTCGAGGCCGAGCGGGTCGAAGTGGTGCTGGCCGATGCGTCCGCCACCGGTGATCGCGAGGGCTTCGGCCTGTCCCAGTGGCTGCGCGAGGCGCACCCGAAGATCGACGTGATCCTCGCCGGCTCCACCGCCATGGCGGCCGCCCACGCCACCAATCTCTGCGAAGACGGGCCGGGGGTCGACAAGCCCTACCAGCCCCAGCAGATCGTCAACCGCATCAAGTGGCTGAAGTCACGCCGCGACAAGGCGCGCTGATCCAGCCGGCCACAGTGGTGAAACGAAAACGGGCGGCCCAGGGCCGCCCGTTTTCTTTTGTGTCCTGCCTCACTCCGCCGGAGCGGGATGGGACGGCGGCGGCGCTTCCGCCTCGCGGCGGCGGCCGAGGGACGCGATCCACTGAGCGAAGACGTAGAACACCGGGGTGAAGACGAGGCCGAACAGCGTCACGCCGATCATGCCCGAGAACACCGCCGTGCCCAGCGCCTGGCGCAGCTCCGCGCCGGCGCCGGTGGCCCACACCAGCGGCACGACGCCGAGGATGAAGGCGAGCGAGGTCATGATGATGGGGCGCAGACGCAGCCGTGCCGCCTCCACCGCCGCCTCGCGCCGGCCGTGCCCCTGATCCTGCAACTGCTTGGCGAATTCCACGATGAGGATCGCGTTCTTCGCCGCAAGGCCGATGAGCACGATGAAACCCACCTGGGTCAGGATGTTGTTGTCCTGCCCCCTCAGGATCACGCCGATCAGCGCCGCGACAAGGCACATGGGCACGATGAGGATGACCGCCAGAGGCAGTGTCAGGCTCTCATACTGCGCCGCCAGCACCAGGAACACGAACACCACGCCCAGAGCAAAGGCGAAGATGGCCGTGTTTCCGGCCCGCTGCTGCTGGTACGCAAGCGCCGTCCACTCATAGGAGAAGCCCTGCGGCAGCACCTTGGCGGCCAGCTCCTGCATGATCTGGATGGCCTGGCCCTGCGAGTAGCCGGGGGCCGGAGAGCCGTCGAGCTCGGCGGTGGGGTAGAGATTGTAGCGCGGCACGCGGTAGGGGCCGGAAATGTCGCGCACGGTGGTGAAGGAGCCGAGCGGCACGGTCTCCCCGTTGGCGGCGCGCACCCGGATGGAGAGCACGTCCTTGGGATCGAGCCGGAACGGCGCATCGGCTTGCACCTGCACCCGGAAGGTGCGGCCGAACAGGTTGAAGTCGTTGACGTAAGACGAGCCGATATAGGTCTGCAGCGCCGAGAACACGTCGGCGATGTTGATCTTCAGCAGCTGGGCCTTCTGCCGGTCGATGTCGAGGAAGAGCTGGGGCGTCGAGGTCTCGAACAAAGAGTAGACCTGCATCAGCCCCGGCGTCTGCGCCGCCGCGCCCATCATGGCATAGGTGGCATTGCGCAAGGCGAGGAGGCCCGCGCCGGAGCGGTCCTCCAGCATCATGCGGAAGCCGCCGGCATTGCCGATACCCTGGACGGGCGGCGGCTGCACCACGATCATCTGCGCTTCCTGGATGGACGCCACCTTGCCGAACAGCACCTTCTGGATGGCTGCCGCTGTCTGCTCGGGGTGCCCCGCGCGCGAGGTGAACGGATCGAGGATCACGAACATGGCGCCGGCGTTGGGCGCGTTGGTGAAGGTGGCGCCGGAGAAGCCGGCGATGTTGACGATGTGGCCGACGCCGGGCGTGCCCAGCACGAGGTTGCCGGCGCGCTTCATCACATCTTCCGTGCGCTGCATGGAGGCGCCGGGCGGCAACTGGGCGACGACGATGAGATAGCCGCGGTCCTGCTGCGGGATGAAGCCCTGCGGCGTGGTCGCGAACAGCCAGCCGCCGAAGCCGACGATGCCGGCATAGACGATGAGCACCAGCGCGACAAACCGCACGAGGCGGGCCGTCATCCAGGCATAGCCGTTGCCGACCTTCTCGAAGCCGCGATTGAACAGGCCGAAGAAGCCGACGATGGGCCGGGCATACCAGGCCGGCTTCTCGTGCTTGGAGCGGTGCGGCTTCAGCAGCAGCGCGCACATGGCCGGCGAGAGCGTCAGCGACACAAGCAGCGAGATCAGCGTCGAGCCGGCGATGGTCAGCGCGAACTGCCGGTAGAACTCGCCCGAGATGCCTGTGATGAAGGCGGTGGGCACGAACACCGACGACAGCACGAGGGAGATGGCGACCAGCGCCCCGCCCACCTCGTCCATGGTCTTGTAGGCGGCATCGCGCGGGGAGAGCCCCGCCTCGATGTTGCGCTCCACGTTCTCCACCACGACGATGGCGTCATCCACCACGATGCCGATGGCCAGCACCAGTCCGAACAGGGACAGGTTGTTCAGCGAGAAGCCGAACAGGGCCATGACGAAGAAGGTGCCGATGAGCGAGATCGGGATGGCGAGGATGGGGATGATCGCCGCCCGCCACGTCTGCAGGAACAGGATCACCACCAGCACCACCAGCACGATGGCCTCGCCAATGGTGTGCACCACGGCATCCACCGACTGCTGGATGAACTCGGTGGGGTTGTAATAGATCGCGTACTTGAGCCCCGCCGGGAAGCTCTTGCCGATGCGGGCCATCTCCGCCACCACCGCATTGCCGGTGGCGAGCGCGTTCGAGCCCGGCCGCTGGAAGATGCCGAGGTTGATGGAGATGTCCTTGTCGAGGAACGACGTGGACGCATAGTCCTGCGCCGCGATCTCGACCCGGCCCACATCCTTCAGCCGCACCAGCGCCTGATCGGTCTGCTTGATGACGATATCGGCGAACGCCTGCGGATCGGTCAGTCGGCCGAGGGTCCGCACGGCGATCTGGAACGCCCGCTGGTTCGGCACCGGCGGCTGGTTCAGGATGCCCGAGGCCACCTGGACGTTCTGCGCCTTCAGCGCCTGCACCACGTCGGTGGTGGTGAGGTTCAGCGCGGACAGGCGATCCGGATCGAGCCAGATCTGCATCGCATATTCGCGCGAGCCGAACACGGTGATGGAGCCGACGCCGTCGATGCGCGACAGCACGTCCTTCACCTCGATATTGGCGAAGTTCGAGATGAACAGCGGATCGCGCGAGCCATCCGGCGAATAGAGGCTGACCACCAGCAGGAGGTCGGGCGAGGCCTTCGCCGTCACCACGCCCACCTGCTGCACCTCGGCCGGCAGGCGCGGGGCGGCGATGGCGACGCGGTTCTGCACCTGCACCTGGGCGATGTCGAGGTTGGTGCCGATGTCGAAGGTGACGGAGATGGAGAAGCGACCGTCCGCCGTCGAGTTCGACGACAGATAGATCATCTTCTCCACGCCGTTGATCTGCTGCTCGATGGGCGCGACCACGGTCTCCGCGACGATCTCGGCCGAGGCGCCGGGATACTGGCCCGTCACCGTGATGACCGGCGGGGCGATGTCCGGATACTGGGCCACCGGCAGGCGCAGGTAGGAGACCGCGCCGAGGATGATGACCACCACCGACACCACCGAGGCGAAGATGGGCCGGTCAATGAAGAAGTGGGAAAAGCGCATGGTTCCGCCTCCTCACTTGGAGGCGGCGGAGGAGGAACCGGCAGGCGCGCCCGGGGCCCCGGCGGCCGGCGCAGCACCGGCAACCTGCGGCGTCACCGTCACGCCGGGCCGCACGCGCATCAGGCCGTTCACCACCACCTTGTCGTCGGGGGAAAGCCCCTCGCGGATCACCCGCATGTCGCCCTGGAGCGGACCGAGGGTGACGAACTTCTGGCTGACCTTGTTCTCGGGGCCGACCACGTAGACGAACTTTTTCACCTGCTCGGTGCCGATGGCCACATCCGGCACCACCAGCGCCTGATAAGGGTCCGAGGATTGGAGCCTGAGGCGCGCGAACATGCCGGGGCGGAACAGGCCATCCTTGTTGTCGAACACGGCGCGGCCCCGGATGGTGCCGGTCTCGCGGTCGACGACGTTGTTGAGGAAGTCGAGCTTGCCCTTGTGGACGAAGTCCTTGTCGTCGATCAGCTTGAGGAAGACGGGCTCGCCCTTGAAGTCGGTACCGCCCTTGCGGCGCGTAAGGCGCAGCAGCGAAGCCTCGTCGATGGTGAACTCGAAGCGGATCGGATCGGTGGAGACGATCACGGCCAGAAGCGTGGGCGTGCCGCCCGTGCCGCCGGTGACGTAATTGCCGACCGACACCCGTCGGTCGCCGATCTGGCCCGACACCGGCGCCTTCACCTCGGTGAAGCCGAGATCGAGCTGGGCGGAGCGCACCTGCGCCTCCTGCGACTGCACGATGGCGGCGGCGGTGCGCTCGGCCTGAGTGCGCTGGTCGAAGGCCTGCTTGGAGATGGCGTTGGAGGTCTTGTCCTCCAGCAGCGTGCGGGCGCGCTCGAGGTCCGCCTTGGTGAAGTCGAGGTTGGCCTTGGCCTGGGCGAGATTGGCCTGGGCCTGATCCACCGCGATCTTGAACGGGCGCTGGTCGATGGTGAAGAGCACGTCGCCCTCCTTCACCATCTGGCCGTCGGTGAAGCCGATCTTGTCCAGATAGCCGGAGACGCGGGCGCGCACGTTCACTTCATCGATGGCGACGAAGCGGCCGACATATTCGTCGGTGTCGGTGACGTTCGCGGACGTCGGGGAAGCCACCGTCACCTGGGGCGGCGGGGGCGCACCCTGCTGCTGCGCGGTGGGCTGGCCGCAGCCGGCGAGCGCCAGCGCAAGTGCGAGCACCGGAACGGCCGCAGCGGCCGAAACGAGATGGCTGGGGAGGGCAAGACGCGGGGCAGGCGACATGGGCATCCGGCTCCTGGACGGACGGGTGTCCGCACTTGTTCTTTTCGGAGAAGGTTCGGCACCTCCCGCAACCGATGAGCCGAGACCGGAAAATCGGCGGATCGATAGCACAGCGCGGGTGCGATGCAAAAGGGCAGATTTCCCGAACGTCGATTTTGGAGCGCTTCCGGGCTTCAGGCCACGGGCGGCAGGGGCGGAGGTGCCCGCCGTCCGATCACGCCAGCGATGAAGCCACGGCCCAGCAGCAGCCACAGCCCGGCGAGGTAGGCGGCGCCTCCCCCCAGCACCACCAGCACCAGCATCAGCTCGTCGCGCGCGCCCATGCCGACGGGAAGGATCGCCGATGCCGCGGCCTGCGCCCCGACGAGCGCGGCGCCGACCACCACAAGCAGGCCCACGAGCCGAACCAGATGCCCGCCGAGGGCCGCATCGCCCACCGGATAGCCCCGCCGCACGGCGAACAGCACGAGCAGGCCCACATTGATCCAGCCGCCCACCGCTGTTGCGAAGGCGAGACCTACCTGGGCGAAGCTGCCCATGAGGGCGAACTTGAGCGCCACATTGAGCGTCACCGCGCTGAGGGAGGCGATCATCGGTGTCTTGGTGTCGCCGCGGGCGTTGAACGGGGCGATGAAGGCGCGCACCACCACGAAGGCGAGAAGGCCGACGCCATAGGCCCGCAAGGTCGCCGCGGCATCGGCCGCATCCGCCGCCGTGAAGGCGCCGCGGGCGAACAGCGCCCGCATGGTCAGGTCCGGCACGAGAAGCGCGGCGGCGACAAAGGGGATGGCCAGAAGCGCCGCCAGCTCGATGGAGCGCGCCTGGGCATGGGCCGCCCCGGCATCGTCCTTCGCCGCGAGGCGCCGGGACATTTCCGGCAGCAATACGGTGCCGACGGCGATGCCGACCACGCCGATGGGCAGTTGGTTGATCCGGTCCGCATAATAGAGCGCCGAGAGCGCGCCCACCGGCAGGAAGGTGGCGATGATGGTGTCGGCGAAGAGGGCGATCTGCACCCCGGCCGAGCCGATGATGGCCGGCCCCAGCGCCTTGAGGAACTGCCGCGTGCCCGGATCAAGCTTCGGCTTGGCAAAGCGCAGCCCGATGCCGTGCCGCTCCGCATCCACACCGACGACGAACAGCTGCGCCACGCCCGAAATCAGCACGCCCCACGCCGCCGCATGGCCGGCCGTGGGGAACAGCGCGGCGCAGAGCAGGGTGCTCACCATGCACACGTTGAGCAGGATGGGAGCGGCGGCCGCCACGGCGAAGCGGTCGGAGGCATTGAGCGCGCCCGTCACCAGCGTCGCGATGGAGATGAGCGCCAGATAGGGAAAGGTGATGCGGGTGAGCGTGACCGCGAGGTCGAAACGTTGGCCGTCCTCCGCGAGGCCCGGCGCGAGGAGCGAGACGAATTGCGGCGTGAAGCCCAGCGCCAGCGCCAGCAGCACGATGTGCACCAGCGTCATGGCGGTGAGGATTTCATCGGCGAACCCGCGCGCCACCGGCACCCCGTCCTGCTCCCTGAGCCGGGCATAGGTGGGCACGAAGGCGGCGTTGAAGGCCCCCTCGGCGAAGATCGCGCGGAAATGGTTCGGCAGGCGGAAGGCGATGAGGAAGGCGTCGGCCACCGGCCCGGCGCCGAGCACCGCCGCCATCACCACGTCACGGATGAAGCCGGCGAGGCGGGAGAGCAGCGTCAGGCCGCCGACGGAGAGGATGTTGCGGAACATGGGATGCGGGCGGCCGGCGGTCTGGCGAAAGGGTGGCCGGACCCTAATGGCCCGCGCGCGGCAAGGAAAGCCTTACACCGCCGCCGCGCCCCAGCGCGGCAAGGAAAGCCTCAGCCGTCCGCCTTCGCCTCGCCCCCGGCCGGAAAGGTGAGCCGGTCGTAAAGCTCAGCCATGGAGAGGCTCGCCTCGATGTCCGGCAGGTCGAAGCCGCCGTCGAACCCCTGGACCTCCTCAAGCTCCCAGCCTGCGGCTCCGCGCCGCCAGAGCAAAGCGTGGGGCACGTCCGGCTCCACGAGCAGGATGTAGGAGAGGCCGGGAACAGATTTGTATTCCTCGAGCTTGCGCACGAGGTCGATGCCGCGCGTTGAGGGGGAGAGGACTTCCACCACCATGCGCGGGTCGGCGAGTTGCTGTGAACGATCATCCAGCTTTCCACAGCTGACGCTGACGTCCGGCCGCCGCACATTCCCATTGGGCACAACGACGGCGAGGTCGTCGGTGGAGGCGCGGCAGGGCGAGCCCCTCAATTTCGCATGCAACGTTGCGAGGATGTTGACCAGCACGAGGTCGTGCCGCTGGCTCGCCCCCGTCATCGCGCGCACCAGAACCCCGTCCACCAGTTCGTAGCGCACGCCCTCCTCGCCGCGATAGGCGAAGAATTCGGCGATGCTCATGGGCGGGAAGGCGCGGGCTCGGTTCGACATGAGAAGCTCCCGCGCCAAGCCTAGCACGAAAGCGCCTGCCCCTCACCCGCCGAGGCGGGCCTTCAGCTTGAACGGGGCCATGCCCTCGCGGGCAAGTTCATCGGCGCGCTCGTTCTCGGCGTGGCCGGCGTGGCCCTTCACCCAGTGCCAGCGGATCTCGTGGCGCTTGAGCGCCTCGTCGAGGCGCTCCCACAAATCCTGGTTTTTCACCGGCTTCTTGTCAGCGGTGCGCCAGCCGTTGCGCTTCCAGCCGTGCATCCACTTGGTGACGCCGTTCTTCAGATATTCGCTGTCCGTGTGCAGATCGACGGTGCACGGCTCCTTCAGCGCCTCAAGGGCGGAAATGGCGCCCATCAGCTCCATGCGGTTGTTGGTGGTCAGACCCTCGCCGCCGCAGAGCGGCTTCTCGTGGGCGCCGAAGCGCAAAAGCGCGCCCCAGCCGCCGGGGCCGGGATTGCCGGAGCAGGCCCCGTCGGTGAAGATCTCCACGGACTTCATGCGGCGAGACCATAATCCTGCGCCCGCTCCACCGCCTGGTGGAAGCGCAGCTTCTTCAGATATTCCAGCGGGTCCTTGGGCCGCACCAGCGCCCCCTCCGGCACGTTCAGCCAATCCACGAGGCGCGTCAGCAGGAACCGCAGCGCCGCACCGCGCGCAAGGCGCGGCAGGGCCGCCTTTTCCGCCTCCGAGAGGGGCCGCACGGCCTCATAGCCGGCGAGCAGCGACCGGCCCTTCGTGACATTGTAGGCCCCGTCCGCCTCGAAGCACCAGGCATTCAGGCAGATGGCCACGTCGTAGGCGAGGAAGTCCGTGCAGGCGAAATAGAAGTCGATGATCCCCGAGAGCTGGTCGTCGAGGAAGAAAGCGTTGTCGGGGAAGAGATCGGCATGGATCACGCCCGAGGGCAGGTCCTGCGGCCAGTTCGCCTCCAGCGCGGCAAGCTCGGCGGCGACAGCATCGGACAGGCCCGGAGCCACCGTGTCGGCCGCGGCGCCGGCCGCCTCGAACAGCGGCCGCCAGCCGGCGACGGAGAGCGCATTGGTCCGCTTCAGCGCAAAATCAGCCCCGGCGAGATGCAGCTGGGCGAGGCCCCGCCCAAGCTCGGCGCAATGGTGAGCCGTGGGCCTGCGCACCGAAACGCCCGGCAGGAACGTCACCATTGCCGCTGGCCGCCCCGCCACTTCCGCGAGGATGGCACCGGAGCGCGCCGCCACCGGCTCGGGGCAGGACAGGCCCCGCGCGGCGAGGTGCTGCATGAGGCCGACGAAGAACGGCAAATCTTCCCGCTTCACCCGCTTCTCGTAGAGGGTGAGGATGAAGCTGCCGGTCGTCGTCTGGACCAGGAAGTTGGAGTTTTCCACCCCTTCGGCGATGCCGTGGAAGGAAGTGAGGGAGCCGATGTCGTAGCCCGAGAGGAAAGCCTCGAGCTCGGCCGGCGCCACATCCGTATAGACCGCCACGCTCTACTCCGCCGCCGCATCCGGCCGCAGCACGCGCGGCAAGGGGAAAAACACGTCCTCTTCCGTGGACGTCACGGTCTCCACGCGCACGTCGTAGCGCGCGGCGAAGGCGTCGATGATCTCCTCCACCAGCACTTCCGGGGCCGAGGCCCCTGCGGTGACGCCGAGGCTGGAAAGCCCTGAGAACACCGACCAGTCGATGTCCGACGCCCGCTGCACCAGAGCGGCGCGCGGGCAGCCCGCCCGCTCCGCAGCCTCGCGCAGACGCTGGGAATTGGAGGAATTGGGTGCACCCACCACGATCAGCGCGTCCACCTTCGGCGCGATAGCCTTCACGGCCTCCTGCCGGTTGGTGGTGGCGTAGCAGATGTCTTCCTTGTGCGGCTCGGACAGCTTGGGGAAGCGCC
Source organism: Xanthobacter sp. (assembly GCF_041911315.1). Classification (NCBI taxonomy): domain Bacteria; kingdom Pseudomonadati; phylum Pseudomonadota; class Alphaproteobacteria; order Hyphomicrobiales; family Xanthobacteraceae; genus Xanthobacter; species Xanthobacter sp. Next base: position 28,764 of record NZ_JAYRPE010000022.1, read on the forward strand.
GGCGCAGGATGGCGACCATCTCCGCCGTGTCGTCGAGCGACAGGGTGGTCTGCGTCACATAGGCGAGGTTATCGGCATCCGGCGGCGATACCCGCTCGGCCTCCTCGGCCGTCTCGATCAGGGTGAAGGCGCCGTCCGGCAGCTGGCCGATGGTTCCGACCACCTCGGGATGGCCCTTGTGGCCGATGAGGAGGATGTGCCGGCCACGCTTGAAATGGACCTGCGCCTCGCGATGCACCTTGGTGACGAGCGGACAGGTGGCGTCGATGGCGAAGAGGTTGCGGCCGGCGGCCGCCTCGGGGACCGATTTCGGCACGCCATGGGCGGAGAAGATGACCGGCGCGGTGGTATCCGGCACCTCGTCCAGCTCCTCGACGAAGATGGCGCCCTTCCGCTTCAGGTCTTCCACCACATACTTGTTGTGCACGATCTCGTGCCGCACATAGACCGGCGCACCGTAGAGCTTGAGCGCCTGCTCCACGGCATCGATGGCGCGCACGACGCCGGCGCAGAAGCCGCGCGGCGCCGCGAGCAGGATTTTCAGCGCGGGCCTTTCGGCGGGCGCGGCACGGTCGGGCACGATCGGAGTGTCGGACATGGCGCGAATTGGCGACCTCCTTGGGCCGGTGTCAAGCTTCAGCGGCGATTTCGGGGCCGACGGCGCTGCGGGAATTGCAACTTGTGCCCGGCCCGCTTATGTTGGTGCCATCCCGGACATATGCGATGCATTCCGCGGTCCGCCCCGAAAGGTGGGGTGGCCAGGCGAAGACGCATATGCCCGACCCATTCTTTTCATGACCGGCGCGTCTCACCCCGACGGGCCCGATAGACCAACAAGCCGAAGAGGCCGTCATGTCGAACGTACCTTTGATGCCCAAGGCCACAGCCGTCTGGCTCGTGGACAATACGGCGCTCTCCTTCGAGCAGATCGGCGACTTCTGCAAGCTGCACCCGCTTGAGGTGAAGGGCATCGCCGACGGCGAGGTGGCGCAGGGAATCAAGGGGCTCGACCCCATCTCCACCGGCCAGCTCTCCCGCGACGAGATCACCCTCGCCGAGAAGGACGCCAACCGCCGCCTGCGCCTGCTGGACCCCAAGGTGCGCCTGCCCGAGCAGAAGAAGCGCCGCGGTCCGCGCTACACCCCGGTATCGCGCCGCCACGACCGGCCCAACGCCATCCTCTGGCTGCTGCGCAACCATGCCGAGCTGAAGGACGCGCAGATCATCCGCCTCGTCGGCACCACCAAGTCGACGATCCAGTCCATCCGCGACCGCACGCACTGGAACTCGCCCCAGCTTTCCCCCATGGACCCGGTGACGCTCGGCCTGTGCAGCCAGATCGATCTCGACCTGGAAGTGCAGCGCGCCGCCAAGGATCGTCCGGCCACCGCCGGCCATGAGGACCGCGGCGCCACCCTGCTGCCGGCGGACGTCACCACCGGTCACGACGAGCATGAGGACGAGCCGCCGAAGGGCCGCACGAGCCTCGACCTCGAGACCGTGTTCGCCAAGCTCGGCGGCTCGAAGAAGAACGAGGCCGAGGACGACGAGGACTGACCTCCGGTCGCCGGCCCATTGCTGCAAATGAAAATGCCCCGGCCATGGCCGGGGCATTTTTGTTTCAGGACCTTCCGGGCTTAAGCGCCCTCAGTGGGCCATCAGCACCGGCACGGTCATGGTGTTGAGGATTTCCCGGGTGACGCCGCCGACGATCATCTCGCGCAGGCGGGAATGATTGTAGCCGCCCATCACCACGAGGTCGGCGCCCTGGTCTGAAACCTCGTTGAGGATGGCCGAGGCCACGGACTCGCCCGAGCCTACCGGCAGCTTGCGCACGGTGGCGGAAAGGCCATGGCGCGACAGATGGCGCGCCACCTCGACGCCGGCGGTGTCCTCGTCGTCCGCATGGGTGACGACCCGGAAGATCTCCACCACCTTGGTCCGATGCAGCAGAGGCAGCGCCTCGGCGAGGGCACGCGCGGCCGGGCGGCTGCCGTCCCAGGCCACCACGGCCCGCTCGGCGGTGAAGGGCTTGGTCTGCACGTAGGGCACGATGAGAACGGCGCGGCCGGACTCCATCAGCACCGTCTCGGAGATCACCTCCTCCGGTCCGGGCCGGTCCGGATCGGGCTGGGCGACGACCGTGAGGTCATAAAGCCGCGCCAGCTCGGCGAAGCTGTTGGCCGCGACGCCGAGCGAGGCAGAGAGGCTGCGCACCTCGTGCGACAGCCCCGCGGCCGCGGCAGAGGCGGAGAAGCGGGCGGCGGCCTTTTCGGCGGCGGCCTGATTCTCCAGCACCTGGGCATCGATGAAGTCGGTCGGCAGGGCGCCCATGTAGAAGGGCGGAACGTCGATCTCATACGCCACCGACAGCCCCGTAAGATGGGCACCGAAGCTGGCGGCAAGGCTCGCCGCGTAGTCGCAGGCGACGTCCGTCTCGACCCCTTGGGCGAGATTGACCAGAATGTCGCGAATCATATGGGAAGGCCCCCGTTCGGCCGTTTGAACGACGCGACCTTACCCTAAACTCGCCCAAAGTCTCGGGTCTTGATGTGGAGCAATCGGCTCCGGTCTTCGGGGTCGCACGCATGCGGCGGAAAATGACCGGAACAGCCGAACACCCCCCTGAAATGACGACGCGGCCGCCCTGGGGGAAGGCGGCCGCGCCAATGGCACGATCAATTGGGGGGGATGATCGCGCTGACTTGAAAACGCCGGTTCCGCCGTTGGGTTCCATGCATTCCAAAAAAATTATGCGCAATTGTCCGCAGCCCCGGCTAGATGCGGTCTCCATCCCCGGCGCGGGATCGACGGTAGTATCATGACACCAGACTTAAGCATCGTCATACCGCTATACAACGAGGCCGCCGGCCTTCCCGGTTTCCACGATCGCGTGACGGCCATCGCCTCGGCTGAGGCGGCGCGGCGCGGGATGCGGGTGGAGATCGTCTATGTGGACGACGGCAGCCGCGACGGCTCCGCTGCCGTGGCGGCCTCCCTCCCGGCGGATCGGGCGGACGTGCAGGTGGTGGCGCTGAGCCGCAACTACGGCAAGGAAGCCGCCCTCATGGCGGGCCACGACCACGCCCGCGGCGATGCGGTGATGTTCATGGACGGCGACGGCCAGCACCCGCCCGAGATGATCCCGACCTTCATCGGCCTGTGGAAGGACGAGGGCTGGGACGTGGCTTACGCGGTGAAGGCGGATCGCTCCGACGAGGCGGCGAGCCGGCGCATCTTCGTGCGCACCTTCTACAAGCTGCTGAATTTCGGGGCCACCGCCCGCATTCCCGAGGACGCGGCCGATTTCCGCATCCTCTCGCCGCGCGCCGCGGCGGCCCTGCGGCGGATGCCTGAGCGCAACCGCTTCTTCAAGGGCCTGACGAGCTGGATCGGCTTCCGGCAGGTGGCCGTGCCCTATCGCCCGGCGCCCCGGGCCCACGGCTCCACCTCGTTCAACTTCCTGCGGCTGCTCGGCCTGTCCATGGAGGCGCTGACCTCCTTTTCGCCGGCTCCGCTCCGGCTGGCCGCCTTGTTCGGCGCCTCGCTCGCCGGCCTTGCCTTGCTCTATGGCAGTTGGATCGTGGTGGAGCGCCTCGTGTGGGGCATCCCGCTGCCCGGCTATCCCTCCATCGTCGTGGGCCTGATGGTGATCGGCGGCACGCAATTGCTGGTGATGGGGCTGATGGGCGAGTACATCGCCCGCATCCTGTCGGAGATCAAGGCGCGGCCGGTCTATTACGTGGCCGACCACGTCTTCAACCGGGCGCCCGAGGCGGAACTGAACGTGCCGGCGCACGGACAGGCGCACGGACACGCCCAGGTGATCTCCCATCCGGCGGTGCTCGCCTCGCGGGGCGACCAGTGAAGCGCGTCATCCTCTGCGCCGACGACTACGCCATCTCTCCCGGCGTATCCGAGGCCATCGCGGCGCTGATCGCCGACCGGCGCATCAACGCCACCTCGGTGATGACCGTGTTCGACGGCCTCGGCCCCGCCGCGCGGGCGCTGGACGATGCGGCGGCCGACACCGGCGCCAGCATCGGCCTGCATGTCACCCTCACCGGTGCCTTTGCGCCGCTGACCCCCGGCATGGCCGAGCCGTCAGGCACCCTCCCCGCCTTGCCGCGCCTGCTGCTCTCGGCCCTGTCGCGCCGGCTCGACGCGAAGGCAGTCGCGGCGGAGGTGGAGGCGCAGTTCGCCGCCTTCCACAACGCCTTCGGCCGCCCGCCCGACCATGTGGACGGCCACCAGCACGTCCATGTGCTGCCGGTGATCCGCACGGCGGTGATCGCCGCCACCGCCCGCCATGCCCCCCGCGCCTTCCTGCGGGATGTGACCCCGGCGCGCGGCGCCCTCAACGGCCTCGACCTCAAGGGCCGACTGATCGGCGCCTTCTCCACCGGATTCGCCCGGGATGCGGCGCGGGCGGGGCTTGCCACCAACCGGGGCTTCGGCGGCGCCTACGACTTTTCCGGCGACCATGATTTCGCGACGCTGCTCGGCCATTTCCTCGCCGGCGTGCCGGATGGTGGACTGGTGATGGTGCATCCCGGCCGGGTGGATGACCCGCTCGTCGCCCGCGATCCCCTCACCCATCAACGGGAAGTGGAATACGGCGTGCTGCGCGGGCCGCAATGGCGCGACATCATTGACGGCGCCGACGTGAGCCTCGCCTTGCCGGACCTTGCCACTCGAAAAGCCGCCTGAACGAAAAAGGCGCCCGCGAGGGGCGCCTTTCCGAACCGGCTTTTGCGCACAGCGATCAGGCGAGGCCGACCTCGAACTTCGCCTCGGTCTTGGCCTTCACCTCGTCGAGAGTCACGCCCGGCGCCAGTTCCTTCAGCACCAGCGTGCCGCCGCGCTTGGTGAACTCGAACACCGCGAGGTCGGTGATCACGAAGTCGGTCACGTGGGTGCCCGTGAGGGGCAGCGTGCAGCGCGTCACCAGCTTGGGCGCGCCGGACTTCTCCACGTGCTCCATGAGCACGATGACTTCCTTGGCGCCGGCCACGAGGTCCATGGCGCCGCCCATGCCCTTCACCATCTTGCCGGGCACCATCCAGTTGGCGATGTCGCCTTCCTCGGACACCTGCATGGAGCCGAGGATGGAGAGGTCCATGTGCCCGCCGCGGATCATGGCGAACGAATCGGCGCTCGAGAAATAGGAGGTGTCGGGCACCTCGGTCACGGTCTGCTTGCCGGCGTTGATGAGGTCCGGGTCCTCTTCGCCCTCATAGGGGAAGGGGCCGATGCCGAGCATGCCGTTCTCGCTCTGGAAGCTCACGGTCATGCCGGGCGGCAGGGCGTTGGCGACCAGGGTGGGGATGCCGATGCCCAGGTTCACGTAGAAGCCGTCGCGGATCTGCTGAGCGGCGCGGGCCGCCATCTGCTCACGGGTCCAGGCCATCACTTCACCTCTTCGCGCTTGCGGGTGGTCACCTTCTCGATGCGCTTCTCGGCGCCGACCTCGACCACGATGCGGTCCACATAGATGCCGGGGGTGTGGATGTTCTCGGGATCGAGCTCGCCGACCTCCACCAGTTCCTCCACCTCGACCACGGTGATCTTGCCGGCGGTGGCCATCATCGGATTGAAGTTCCGCGCGGTCTTCCGGTAGATCAGGTTGCCTTCCTTGTCGGCCTTCCACGCCTTGATGATGGAGAGGTCTGCGACGAGGCCGGTCTCGAGCACGTAATGCTGGCCGTTGAACTCGCGGGTCGGCTTGCCCTCGGCGATGATCGTGCCGTAGCCGGTCTTGGTGTAGAAGCCGGCGATACCGGCGCCGCCGGCGCGGATGCGCTCGGCCAGCGTGCCCTGCGGGTTGAATTCCAGCTCGAGGTCGCCGGCGAGATAGAGCTGCTCGAACAGCTTGTTCTCACCCACGTAGGACGAGATCATCTTCTTGATCTGGCCGTTGGCGAGCAGGATGCCGAGGCCGAAATCGTCCACGCCGCAATTGTTGGACACCACGGTCAGGTGCTTGGGCCCGAGGTCGCGGATGGCCGCGATCAGGTTTTCGGCGATGCCGCACAGGCCGAAGCCGCCCGCCATGATCGTCATGCCGTCGGAAACGATGCCCTCAAGGGCACTCTTCGCGTCCGGATACACCTTGTGTCGCATCACTTCCTCCTGGGCGCTCCCTGGGGCGCTGGCACCGAGATGAACTTATTGGGACATGGGGCGAAGCGGAAGCGGGTCCGCTGCGCAATCATGAGCACCTGCGGAATCAGAGCGAAGACACCAGGTGGCCGCCATCGACCGCCAGCGTCGTGCCCGTCACGTAGGCGGAGGCATCGGAACTCAGGAACAGGAGCGGCCCCTCCAGATCGGCGAGGGCGCCGAGCCGCCGGGTGGGGATGCGCCGCACCAGCGCCTGCCCCGCCTCGGTGGCGAAGAAGTCGCGGTTGAGGTCGGTCTCCACATAGCCCGGACACAGGGCGTTGGCGCGGATGGAGTGGCGCGCCCACTCCAGCGCCATGGACTTCGTGAGCTGCACCAGCGCGGCCTTGGACGCGGCATAGGCGGCCACCTGCCCGGCGACGCGCAGCCCGAGGATGGACGCGACATTGATGATGGAGCCGCCGGTCTTCGCCTTGGCCATGGCCCGTGCCGCCGCCTGGGCGACGAGGAAGGAGCCCTTGAGGTTGGTGTCGATGATGCGGCCGAAATCCTCGGCCGTCTCATCCATCAGCGGCGTGGTGCCGGTGACGCCGGCGTTGTTCACGAGGATGTCGAGCCCGCCGAAAGCCTCGACGGTTGCGGCAACCGCCGCGGCGGCGGACGCCGGATCGGTCACGTCGAGGGCGACGGCGATGGCCGTGCCGCCGGCAGCCTTGATCTCATCGGCGAGGGCGGCACAGGCCTCGGCCCGGCGCGCCGCGAGCGCGACCTTGGCGCCAGAGGCCGCCAGCCGGCCCGCAAAATACGCTCCAAGACCACCGGACGCCCCCGTCACCAACGCGGAGCGCCCGTCCAGCGAGACGCGGAAATCCATGAAATTCTTCCCGGTAGCGTTTCTCTCACCTGCGCAGGGACCGTTTGCCGGTTCTTGAAAAGCGAGCGTCCGTTTTCATAGACGCGGCCCGTGCTGCGGCGCAAGTGTCGCAGTGCAGAAGGTGTGCGAGGGAGGGCGGCGGGACCTACTCCCGCCAGCGGTCCGCAGCCGCGTCGTCGCTGGCCTTGGCCTCGACCCACACCCCGGAACGGGCGGCACCGATCGGCTCCTCCTTCTTCCAGAAGGGGGCGCTGGTCTTCAGCCAGTCCATCAGGAATTCGGCGGCGGCGAAAGCGGCGGCGCGGTGGGAGGAGGCGGTGGCGACGAACACGATGGGGTCGCCCGGCTCCAGACGCCCGTGCCGATGGACCACGATGGCGCCGGTGAGCGGCCAGCGGCGGCGGGCTTCCTCCACGTGGCGCTCGATCTCCTCTTCCGCCATGCCGGGATAATGCTCCAGCGTCAGCGCGGCGAGACCTGCGCCATCGGGGCCGGCATCGGCGCGGCAGAGGCCGGTGAAGGTCACGATGGCACCCACATCCGTCCGTCCGACGGCGAGCGCGGCGCTTTGCGCCACGGCGTCGAACGGCTCGCGCTGGATGCGGACGGCGAACATGAGCTTCAGCCCCCGGTCATGGGCGGAAAGAACGCCACTTCCCGTGCGCCGGCGATGGCGGAATCCGGCTTCACATGGCGGCGGTCGATGGCGGCGCGCACCACGGCGGGGTTGTCGAAGGCGTGGGCATGGGCCTCGTCCTGCGATGCCAGCCAGCGGGCGAGGTCGGCGACGGTCACAACCTCGGCAGGAGGGGCAACCTCCTCCTCCGCAAGGCCGACGCGCTCGCGCAGCCAGGCGAAATAGAGCACCTTCACCGCTCGTCCTCCACCAGATGGCGGGCGCCGGCGCGGAAATAATCATAGCCGGTGTAGAGCGTGAGCACGGCCGAGATCCACAGCAGCGTCAGGCCGACGAGCATCACGCCCGGCAGAACAGCCTCGCCGGCCGTGCCGGTGATGAGCACGCCCACGGCGACAAGTTGCAGGGTGGTCTTCCACTTGGCGAGGCGCGAGACCGGGACCGACACCCGAAGCTCGGCCAGGAACTCGCGCAGGCCGGAGACGAGGATCTCCCGGCACAGGATGACAATGGCCGCCCAGAGCGACCAGCCGCGGATGGTGCCGTCCGACGCCAGCATCAGGAGGCAGGTGGAGACGAGCAGCTTGTCGGCGATGGGATCGAGCATCCGCCCGATGGCCGATTGCTGGGACCAGGCGCGGGCGAGGTAGCCGTCGAAGAAGTCGGTGATTGCCGCTGCGACATAGAGGAACAGCGCCACCCAGCGCAGCCACACTCCGCCGGCCAGGATGTCCGACCAGAACAGGCTCGCGGCCACCAGCGGCACGGCCACGCAGCGCGAATAGGTGAGGATGTTCGGCAGCGACAGGGCATGCCCGCGGGAACGCCGCTCGGTCGCGGGCGGGGCATCGGATCGTGTCGCTGCGTCGGACATGGGCACCACTTCAGAAAGCACGGTCGCGATGGTGGCCATCGCGCCGGCCGTCGTTCCTATTTAGGCCGGGCGTGCGGCCGGCGAAAGCCTTGAGGGCTTTTCATGATGAAGGCCGCTCGTGGAAATAATCGTACACCGCCTTGGCCGTACCGGCATTGATGCCCGCCACCTGCTCCAGATCGGCCAGCGAGGCGCGCTCGATGGCTTTCAGCGTGCCGAAATGGCGCAGCAGGGCGCGCTTGCGGGTCGGCCCCACCCCCGGAATGGCCTGAAGCCCGGCTTCCGTAATGTCCTTCTTGCGCCGCGCCCGGTGGGAGCCGATGGCGAAGCGGTGCGCCTCGTCGCGCAACCGCTGGATATAATAGAGCACCGGATCGCGCGGCTCCATGCGGAACGGCGTGCGGCCGGGCAGGAAGAACTGCTCCCGCCCCGCCTCGCGGTCGAGGCCCTTGGCGATGCCCACGAGCGGCACGTCGGTGATGCCGAGTTCCTCCAGAACCTTCCGCGCGGCATTGAGCTGGCCGAGACCGCCGTCGATCAGCACGAGGTCGGGCCACGGCGAGGCGCCGGTGGCGTCCGGCAGGGCGTCGGGCTCGTCTTCGAGCTCGGCCTCAACCGGTGGGGCTGTGGATGGAGTGTCACCCCTCACCCCATCCCTCTCCCGCCCGAACTCGGCTCTTGCCGAGTTCGGTTCGTGAAAGCTGAAGTCGGCAACAGCCGACTTCAGGGGGAGAGTAGGCACAGGCTGCTCGGCTTCAGAGACAGTCGCATCAACCGACACCGCCGGAACTCCCTCTCCCCTTGCGGGAGAGGGCGGGGGTGAAGGGGGCGCGGCCTCGGGAACCGGCGTCACCTCCCGCGGCGCCTCCTTCAGCAGGCGCGCGAAACGGCGCGTCAGCACCTCGCGCATCATGCCGAAGTCGTCGCCGGGCACGAGATCGGCCGACTTGATGTTGAACTTGCGGTATTGCGACTTCCGGAACCCCTCCGGCCCGGCCACGATCATGCCGCCGACCGCGTTGGTGCCCATGATGTGGGAATTGTCGTAGACCTCGATGCGCTGCGGCGGCGCCTTGAGGCCGAAGGTGGCAGCGACGCCTTCCAGCAGCTTCGCCTGCGTCGCGCTTTCGGCGAGCGTGCGGGCCAGCGCCTCGCGGGCGTTCTGCAGGGCGTGGTCGACGAGGTCGCGCTTCTCCCCGCGCTGGGGCACGGCGATCTCGACCTTGTAGCCGGCCTTCTCGGACAAGGCCTCGGCCAGAAGCTCCTGCTCCTCCACCTTGTAGGACAGCAGGAGAAGGCGCGGACAGGGCTTGTCCTCGTAGAACTGGGCAAGGAAGGCGCCGAGCACCTCGGCTTCGGTAAGCGAGCGGTCGGCGCGGGGATAATAGGCGCGGTTGCCCCAATTCTGGCCGGTGCGGAAGAAGAACACCTCCACGCAGGTGGCGCCGCCCTGCTGGTGGCAGGCGAACACGTCCGCCTCCTCCACCCCGCGCGGATTGATGCCCTGCGACCCCTGCACGGCGGAGAGCGCGGCAAGACGATCCCGCAGGCGGGCGGCGCGCTCGAATTCCAGTTCCTCGGCCGCCTGCTCCATCTCCTTCGCCAGTTCCTCCTTGATGGCGCGGGAGCGGCCGGAGAGGAAGGCGCGGGCCTCGCGCACCAGCTCGGCATAGTCCTGATGGCTCACCTCGCCGGTGCAGGGGCCGGCGCAGCGCTTGATCTGGAAGAGAAGGCAGGGCCGCGTGCGATTCTCGTAATAGCTGTCGGAGCACGAGCGCAGCAGGAAGGCCCGCTCCAGCGCGTTGATGGTGCGGTCCACCGCCCAGACGCTGGCGAACGGCCCGTAATAATCCCCCGGACGGTTGCGCGCGCCGCGATGCTTGGTGATCTGCGGCGAGGCATGATCGGCGGTGATGAGGATGTAGGGGAAGGACTTGTCGTCCCTCAGCAGCACGTTGAAGCGGGGCTTCAGCTGCTTGATGAGGTTGGCTTCCAGCAGCAGCGCCTCGGGCTCGGTGCGGGTGGAGACGAACTCCATCTGCGCCGTCCCGGCGATCATGCGGGCGATGCGGTTGGTGTGGCCCACGGGGCGCGTATAGCTGAGCACGCGCTTCTTGATGCTCTTGGCCTTGCCCACATAGAGCACGGTGCCGTCCGCCGCGATCATGCGGTAGACGCCCGGCCCGTTGGGCGCGTGCTTCACCGCGCGGATGATGGCGGCGCGGCCGGTGGCCAGGCTTTCCTCGCCCGGCAGGGTCTCGTCCGCGGGCTCAAGCTCGAGAAGGACAGCCTCTTCCGTCTCTTCCGCCGTCCCCTCCCCCGCTCCCGGCGGCAAGGCTTCGCCCGGCGCGTCGCCATCGGCGCGGGCAAGGGCAATCTCGGGCGGGTCGGCAGGTCGGCGGCGGGTCATGGATGCGTATGTAATGCGCCCGGCGCCCGGAGGGAACGGCGCACCCGGCCGCCCGTTTTCACCGGGCGTCAACCATAGCGGCATTCGCTTCTTTTGCCGGGCCGCGCGCCAGCTCCGCACAAGGCCAAAAATCCACATTCAACGCAAAGTCATAGATAGTTACTACGTCATCAACCATGTGCGCGAACGACAGCAACCGCAGAGAAATAGGCAAGTTTCACCTGCGAGGGTGCGCGGAAGGCCGGATGCCAACCGGCCGCACCCTCTCGGAGGATGATCCATGCGTATCCGTCTGCTTGCTTCCGCCGCTGCGCTGGCGGGCTTCGCTCTCGCCGCGCCGGTCGAAGCGGCCGACCTCGGCTATCCCGCGCCCTACGTGCAGCCGGTGGCAGCCTTCACATGGACCGGCTTCTACCTGGGCGCCAACGCCGGCTACGGCTGGGGCTCCTCGTCCTTCAGCAGCCCCAGCGGCTTCCTCGGCGGCTTCCAGGCCGGCTACAATTTCCAGTTCGGCAGCCCCTTCGTGCTCGGCATCGAGACGGATTTCGACTTCGCGGGCATGTCGGCCGGCGCCTACAGCCTCAACAATCTCGGCACAGTGCGCGCCCGCCTCGGCTATTCGTTCGACCGCGTGCTCATCTATGGCACCGGCGGCTTCGCTTATGGGCAGGGCAGCGCGAATTTCTTCAGCCTTACCTCCTCCTCGACCCAGACCGGCTGGACGTTGGGCCTTGGTGCGGAGGTAGGATTTGACCGAAACTGGTCCGCGAAGCTTGAATACCTTTATGTAGACTTGGGGAGCGCCACGTTCCCCACTGCAGTCGGTCCGGTCACTACTGGCTTCGACGCAAATATTCTTAGAGCCGGTGTGAATTATCGATTCTGAGGAGAGACGTAACGCAACGAAAAGAAATGCGGCAAAACATGGGAACAATCCCAAATCTGCCGCGTTTACGCGCCAATGTGTCGCGGAGATTAAAGAAAGTTAGGAAAAGGCCACATCTCTGCCCGGTTTGATTTTTCGGGTGTGGCCCGATCGCTACAGACGGCACCGGTCAGGAGCTGTAAGAAAGAACCACCCGACGGCGACCTCCTCAGGGAGCAGCCGGCGAAACCACAAAGGTAGATACTCATGTTGAAGCGTGCACTTCTGGGCGCCACCGCCCTGGTTCTCCTCGCCGGCACCGCCTCTGCGGCCGACCTGGCCACCCGCTATCCGGTGAAGGCCGCCCCGATCCCCGTGCAGGTCTTCTCCTGGACCGGCTTCTACATCGGCGGCAACGTGGGCTGGGGCTGGGCTGACAACACCTACGACTACACCCCCTTCGCTTCGCCCACCTACAGCTACAGCCCCGGCACCTCCAACGGCTTCACCGGCGGTCTGCAGATCGGCTACAACTACCAGTTCGCCAACAACGTCGTGCTCGGCGTCGAGACGGACTTCAACTGGGCCGACATCAACACCAGCGGCGTGCTGTTCGGCGGCCCGCTCGGCGGCGGCGTGATCGACCAGAAGGTTGACTACTTCGGCACCATCCGCGCCCGCCTCGGCTACGCGATGGACCGCTTCCTGCCGTACATCACCGGCGGTGTGGCTTATGCCAACACCAAGTACACCGACCCCTATGGTCTGTCCGACAGCAACCTGAAGTGGGGCTGGACCGCCGGTGCCGGCGTCGAGTACGCCATCACCAACAACTGGACGATCAAGGCCGAGTACCTGTACCTCGGCTTCGACAACAGCAAGACCAACTACATCAACGGCGATCAGCTGTCCGTCGGCAGCAACATCCAGACCGCCCGCCTCGGTGTGAACTACAAGTTCTGATCCGAAGCACCCCCTTGCATTGGGCCCCCGGCATCGCCGGGGGCCTTTTGCTTTGGGCGGTCCATTCAGACATCCGTCCGCAGCGGCACCTTCTTCTCGCAGCCGCTTTCGTCGCGGACCGCGAATCGGTAGGCTCCGGCGCTGTCGCGGGTAACCTCGTAGGTGAGCCGGCCGGTGATGCGGTTCTCCCTGTCGAAGGTCAGCACCTTCGGCCGCAGCGCCACGATCTCCCCTTCCGACACATAGACCGAATTGCAGATGATGACCTCGTCGCCCGGCTGGCAGGTGCGCGCCGCCGCGCCATTGAGGATGCAGCAGCGTGATCCGCGCTCGCCGAGGATGACGTAAGTGGAGATGCGGGCGCCGGAATTGCGGTTCCAGATCTCCACGAACTCCAGCGGCAGGATGCCGGCTTCCTCGCAATGCTCGGGATCGAGCGTGATGGAGCCGTGATAATTGAGGTCGGCCCCGGTCACGGTCAGTCCGTGCAGCTTGCCGGCGACGATCTTGCGCATGCCCCTGTCCCCTCCTCCCGCAGTCTGGTCCCGGCGGGTGATAGGCCGGCCCATCGCCGGAGGGAATAGGACACGGCCATGCGCCCGCGCCGGACCGCGCGGTAACACGGGGATGCAATTCTTGAACGGGGCCAGGGGCCGGATTTGACCCACTGCCTCGCCTTCTCAACTATGATCGTGCTAGAGCGCGCAATCGTTGAACGGCAGAAGAGGGCTGAAATGGCTCATCCGGCAGCGCCCGAGCAGGAGCGCGCCTCGAACCGTCCGGTACGCATCGGCGTCACGGGCATCGGCATCATGGGATCGAATCACGCCCGCGTGCTGGCCGAACTCCCCGGCGCGGAACTGGTGGCGGTGGCGGATCCCGACCAGGCACAGGCCCAGCGGGTCGCCAATTTTCTCGGCTGCAAGGCGGTGGGCGACCACCGCGAACTCCTCGCCCTCGGCCTCGACGCCGTCGTGGTGGCAGCGCCCACCCACCTGCACCACTCCATTGCCCTCGACGTGATCGCCGCCGGCTGCTCGGTGCTGGTGGAGAAGCCCGTCGCGTCCACCACCGAGGAAGGCCGCGAGATCGTGGCCGCCGCCCACGACAAGGGCGTCACCCTCATGATCGGCCACGTGGAGCGGTTCAACCCGGCGGTGCGCGCCATCAAGGACGCCATCCGCGACGAGAACCTGCTCTCTATCGCCATCACCCGCGTCGGCCCCTTCCCGCCGCGCATGTCCAATGTGGGCGTGGTGATCGACCTCGCGGTGCACGACATCGACCTGATCCGCTGGTTCACCGGCTCGGACATCCTGGAAGTGCAGCCGCAGACCCGCGCCGCCATCGCCGAGCGCGAGGACATCGCTTTGCTCCAGTTCCGCACCGCCACCGGAGCGCTGGCGCACATCAACACCAACTGGCTGACGCCCTTCAAGGCGCGCACGGTCCACGTCGCCACCTCCAAGAAATACGTGATCGGCGATCTGCTCACCCGTCAGGTGACCGAGCATTTCGACTATCGCCCCGACGGCTCCTATTCCACCCGGCACCTGCCGGTGGCCTATGCCGAACCGCTGCGCGCGGAGCTGGAGAACTTCCTCTCCGCCGTGCGCACCGGCCGTCCGCCGGAAGTGACCGGCGAGGAGGGCGTGGCGAGCCTGGAGATCGCCATGGCGTGCCTGCCCGGTGCCGCCGCCTCGTCGCGAGGCTCCTCCACCAAGCGCCGCGCGGTGGGCTGAGCCTGCTGCTGAACGCGCGCCGCGCCGGCCCCTGGCCGGCGGGCGGGTGCGCGCCTGCGAAACGCCCGACGACCGGGCCTTCTGAAACGGACCAGAGATGACCTCTCCCGCGTCGGGCGCCAGCGCCCCCATCGCCTTCATTGACCTTGCCGCCCAGCGCGCCCGCATCGGCCGGCGCGTGGATGATGCGGTGCAGGCGGTGCTCGCCTCCTGCCGCTTCATCAACGGCCCGGAAGTGACGGAATTCGAGCAGAAGCTCGCCGCCTTCGCCGGGGCGAAATACGCCGTCTCCTGCTCCAGCGGCACGGATGCGCTGGCCCTGCTGCTGATGGCCTGGGGCGTGAAGGCGGGCGACGCCGTGTTCTGCCCGGCCTTCACCTTCTGCGCCACCGCCGAGGTGGTGCCGTGGGTGGGCGCAACCCCTGTCTTCGTGGACGTGAAGGAAGACACCTTCAACATGGACCCGGAGAGCCTGGAGCAGGCGATCCAGGTGGCCATCGAGCAGGGCCTCGACCCGCGCGTGGTGATCCCGGTGGACCTGTTCGGCCAGCCGGCAGACTATGACGCCATCCTGCCGATCGCCGAGAAGTACGGCCTGAAAGTGCTGTGCGACACCGCGCAGGGCTTCGGCGGCACCTGGAACAACCGGCGCACCGGTTCCATCGGTGATGCCACCGCCACCTCCTTCTTCCCCGCCAAGCCGTTGGGCGCCTATGGCGACGGTGGCGCGATCCTCACCGACAACGAGGAACTGGTGACAATCCTCAAGAGCCTGCGCGAGCACGGCCAGGGCGTGGACAAGTACCAGAACGTGCGCATCGGCATGACGGCGCGCCTCGACACCATCCAGGCCGCCGTGCTGCTCGAAAAGCTCGCCATCTTCGAGGAGGAGATCGCGGCGCGCGAGAAGGTAGCCCGGCGCTACAATGAACTGCTCAAGGATGTGGCCGGCGTGCCGGTGGTCGATCCGCGGGCGACGTCGGTGTGGGCGCAATACACCATCAGGCTCGCCCCCGGCGTGCGCGACGGCCTCGCCGAGAAGCTGAAGGCCGAGGGCGTGCCCACCGCCGTCTACTACCGCCTGCCCATGCACCTCCAGCCGGCCTATCGCCACTACCCCTCCGCCGGCGCCATCCTGCCGGTGTGCGAGGCGCTGGCGGAGGAGGTCATCTCCCTGCCCATGCACGCCTATCTGGACGAGGCGACGCAGGACCGCATCGTCGACGCGGTGAAGCGGGCGCTGGCGGCCTGAAGACGCAGGACGGACCCATAAAAAGGGCCGCGGGAGACGATCTCCCGCGGCCCTTTCTTTTTCAGGCCGGAATGAAACCGGCCGCGCCTCACTTCCCGCGCTTGAAGGTGTTCCAGGTCTTGGTGATGACCCGCTGCACCGGCGGCTCGTTGGTGGTGACGATGAAGAGGCGGTCGAACACCTCCTTCGTCGGATAGATGGACGGGTTGTCCATGATATCCTTGTCGATGAACTTCTGCGAGGCGAGGTTACCGTTCGCGTAGGAAATGAAGTTCGAGTTCTTCGCCGCCACCTCGGGCCTCATCATGTAGTTGATGAAGGTGAGGGCGTTGTCGATGTTCTTCGCATCCTTGGGGATGGCGAAGTTGTCGAACCACATGAGCGCGCCTTCCTTCGGCAGCGCATAGTCCACGTTCACCAGCTTCTTCTTGGTCTTCTTCGCCGCCTCCTGGGCGCGGGTCCTGGCCTGGTAGATGTCGCCGGACCAGCCGAGGGCGATACAGATGTCGCCGCGGGCGAGGGCGTTGATGTAGCCCGAGGAATCGAACTTCTTGATGTAGGGCCGGACCGTCATGAGCAGAGTGCCGGCCTTGGCGATGTCGTCCGGGTTCTTGGAATTGGGATCAAGACCCAGATACTTCATCGCGGTGGGGATCACCTCCTCCGGGCCATCGAGGAAATAGACGCCGCAATCCTTCAGCTTGGAGAGGATTTCCGGCTTGAACATGATGTCCCAGGTGTTGAGCGGGATGTCGCCGAGGCGCTCCTTCACCTTGTCCACGTTGTAGCCGATGCCGGTGGTGCCCCACATGTAGTTGACGGCGTGATCGTTGCCGGGGTCATACACGGCGAGGCGCTTCGTGACCTCGGGCCAGGCGTACTGCAGGTTCGGGATCTTGGACTTGTCGAGGGGGATGAACACGCCCGCCTTGATCTGCCGCTGCAGGAAGGAGCCGGACGGCACCACAACGTCGTAGCCGGTCTTGCCCGCCAGCAGCTTCGTCTCCAGCACCTCGTTGCTGTCGAAGACGTCGTAGCGGACCTTGATGCCGGTTTCCTTGGTGAAATCTTCCAGCACGGTCGGATCGATATAGTCCGACCAGTTGAAGACGTTGACGACCTTTTCCTGGGCCGTCGCCACGCCGGTAAGGCCGAGCGTGGCCACGACGACTGCAGCTAGCGTTTGGCGAAGCATCCGCCGTTCTCCTCTTGCGCGGGGCGGGCTTATCCTGCCGTCCCCGGTGGTGGAAGGCTATTGCGTTGCGGCACAACGCTCAACAGGAAACGGCCACGCCGCAGCGCTCAGAGGTAGGTGTCGTATTCCAGCGGTAGAATCTGCCGGGTGAAGGCGGCGAGTTCCTCCCGCTTCATCACGCCATAGATGCGGCGATAGTCCTCACCGAAGGCGCGGGCGATGAAGTCGGACGCAAAGAACCGCCGCACCGCCTCCTCCATGGAGGGGGAAAGGCGCTCGGCCGCGTGCTCGTAGGCATTGCCCGAGAGCGGCGCAGGCGGCTCGATCTCCCGCTCCAGACCCTCCAGCATGCCGGCGAGAATGCCGGCGAGGACGAGATGGGGATGGGCTTCCGCCCCGGCGATGCGATGCTCCAGCCGGCGGGCGGCGGGCGGTCCGTTGGGCACGCGCACGGCCACCGAGCGGTTGTCATAGCCCCAGCTGATGGAGACCGGCGCATAGGAGCCCGGCACGAGGCGGCGATAGCCGTTGTAGCTGGGCACGAACAACAGCGTGGAGTCCGCCATGGTGGCGAGCAGCCCGCCCGCCGCTTGGCGCAGCGCCCGGTCGCCCACGCCATCGGGCTTGGCGAAGAGATTGCCGCCGGCCGTCTCCATCAGGCTCACATGGACGTGCATGCCGTTGCCGGCGAAGTCCACGAGGGGTTTGGCCATGAAGCTGGCGCGCAGGCCGTGCCGGCGGGCGACGCCGTCGATGAGCCGGCGCAGCAATATGGCGTCGTCGGCTGCCGCCAGCGCGTCCACGCGATGGTAGAGATTGACCTCGAACTGGCCGGGCGCGGCCTCGGAGATCACCGTATCCGCCGGCAGGCCCTGCTGCTCGCAGGCGGCGCGCATGTCGTGGAGCACCGGCGCGAAGGCGTCGAGGTCTGACATGGAATACATGTTCTGCCGCGCCTGCCCGGTGGCGGGGAACACCGGCTCCGGCGGCGCGCCGGGTACGTCGGACGGCTTCAGCAGATAGAATTCCAGCTCGAAGGCGACGCAGGGGGCAAGGCCCCGCGCGGTGAAGCGGTCCACGATGCCGGCAAGCTGCTGGCGCGGATCGAGCTTCCACGGCGCGCCTTTGGCCGAGCCGTCGGGCTCATGCATGGTGATGAGCACCTGCGCGGTGGGCCGCGGCGCCCAGGGCACCGGCTTCAGCGTGCCCGCCACCGGCCAGCACAGACCGTCCTTGTCGCCGGTCTCCAGGTGGATCTCCGTGGCCTCCACCTCGCAGCCCCAGATGTCGAGGCCGAAGATGGAAAGGGGGATGGCCACCCCGTCCTTCCAGATCTTGGTGATGGACCGGCCGGGGATCCATTTGCCGCGCAGCACCGCGGACGTGTCGGGCAGAAGCACTTCCACCACCTCCGGCTCGCCGTAGGTGGAAAGATAGGCCGCGACCTCGTCGGCAGGCTCTGCTGTGGCAGAGGCCTCGTCGGGTCGGCGGCCGGGGAGTGTGACCGGCATGATACTCCGTCTTCAAAAAAGCGACGTTCAAGCCGCATCCAAGCGCTAACGCGGGGAACCTTCAAGCGAGTCCGCACTTATCACACCTTGAGCGGGC
The DNA here is from genome assembly GCF_041911315.1 of Xanthobacter sp. NCBI lineage: Bacteria > Pseudomonadati > Pseudomonadota > Alphaproteobacteria > Hyphomicrobiales > Xanthobacteraceae > Xanthobacter > Xanthobacter sp. The sequence continues at coordinate 47,307 of NZ_JAYRPE010000022.1, forward strand.
GCGGATTGATCCTGCAGAGGTTTCTTGTTACCGCGCCGCCGGAGAGGCGGGACGAAATGGGACAATGGGCGGCTCGCGCCCTCGGTGAGGCGGCTTCCGCGCGCGGCACGGGTCAGGCCCGCTCGGCCACGTCCGGCCGGCGGGCGCATTGGCGCGCGCGCCTTCTCATTCCGCCCGTTGGTGCCCCGTCATGACGGCTACCCTCGCCGAAACCGCCCCGCGCCCCTGGCAACGCCGCTTCGCGACACCGGGGCCGACTCTGCTCCTGCTGCTCGGCTTCGCCATCCTCGTCGCCATCAGCGCGTCGTCGATCTCCCTCATCCACCGTGCGCGGTCGGATGCGGAGAGCGTCGCCCATACGCTTCAGGTGATGAACGCCGTTTCCCAGCTGCAGGTCCTTATCCGCCGCACGGAAAGCGCCGAACGCGGCTACCTCATCACCGGACGCGAGGGTTTCGCCCGCTTCTATGAGCAATCAAAGGCCCAGACCGGGCCGACGCTCGAACAGATCGGCGCCCTCACCGCAGATAATCCCGAGCAGCAGCAGCGCGTGGCGGAGGCCCGGACCCTGATCGCCGAACGCCTTGCGTCCTACGAGCGGTCCATGGCGCTCAGGACCGCGGGCGATCTGGAGAGCGCCACCGCCGACCTTCGGGCGGATCGCACCGAGGGCGCCATGACCCGCCTCGGTACGCTGCTGGTGGAGATGAAGGCGGCGGAGACCGAGCTGCTCGACGAGCGGACCGACGCCTCCCACGACAGCACGGTCTGGCTCACCGTGGTCAGCCTCGCCGGCCTTGCGGTGGTGCTGGTCCTCGGTGCCCTCGCCCTCACCCTCAATCGCCGCCAGGTCGGCGCCTTGCAGGCGGCGCAGCGCGAGCTGGAGGCCGCCAACCAGGGGTTGGAGAAGCGCGTCGCCGAGCGCACCGCCGACCTCAAGGAAGCCAACGACGAGATCCAGAGCTTCGCCTACATCGTCAGCCACGATCTGCGCTCGCCGCTCGTCAACATCATGGGCTTCACCAGTGAGATCGAGGCCATGCGCGGCGACCTGTTCGAGCGCCTCGCCCAGCTGAGGGCGCAGGCCGGCGAGGCGCCGGAGGCCGATGCGCAGATCGCCGCCGACTTCGAGGAGGCGCTCGGCTTCATCAAGACGTCCATCACCCGGATGGATCGGCTCATCCACGCCATTCTCGCCTTGTCGCGGGAGGGCCGGAAGGAGTTCGTGCCGGTGGACGTGGACATGGGCCAGCTGTTCTCGAACCTGCGGGACAGCATGACTCACCAGCTTCATGAGGCCGGCGGTGAGATCGCCATCAAGCGCCTGCCGGTGATCCAGTCCGACCGGCTGGCGCTGGAGCAGATCTTCACCAACCTCCTCGACAACGCCTTCAAATACCGGCGGGACGACGTGCCGCTCCGGGTGGAGGTGAGCGCGGTGGATACGCCCGGCTTCGTCACCTTCGTCATTCAGGACAACGGACGAGGCATCGATCCCAAGGATCGCGGCCGGGTGTTCGAGCTGTTCCGCCGCTCGGGCCGGCAGGACCGCCCCGGCGAAGGCATCGGCCTTGCCCATGTCCGCGCGCTGGTGCGGCGCATGGGCGGCCTCATCTCCCTCGATTCCAAGCTGGGCGAAGGCTCCACCTTCAAGGTGACGGTGCCGCGCCGCCTGCCCACGGAGACCGGAAAGAAGGACCATGGTTGAGCACGTCACCATCATCATGATCGAGGACGACGAGGGCCATGCGCGCCTCATCGAGAAGAACATCCGGCGCGCCGGCGTGAACAACGAGATCGTCGCCTTCAGGGACGGCACCAGCGCCGTCAACTTCCTGTTCGGCGCCGATGGCAGCGGGCGGGAGAGCAGCGGGCGCGCGCTCCTCGTGCTGCTCGACCTCAATCTGCCAGACATGACCGGCGTGGAGATCCTCGGCCGCATCAAGCAGAACGAGCATCTCAAGCGCTCGCCCGTGGTGGTGCTCACCACCACCGACGACAAGGTGGAAATCCAGCGCTGCTATGACCTCGGCGCCAATGTCTATGTGACGAAGCCGGTCAATTACGAGAATTTCGCCAACGCGATCCGGCAGCTTGGCCTGTTCTTTTCCGTCATCCAGGTGCCGGAGACCGACTGATGGAATGCGCCGTGTCCGACCCTCTGGCAACCCAACTGGACGCGGCATCCGCTCCGCCGCCGCCGCTGCGCGTGCTCTATGTGGACGACGACCCCGCCCTCGGGCGGCTGGTGCAGCGCCAGCTCGGCCGGCTCGGGTTCGAGGTGGTTCCGGCCTTCTCGGGCGAAGACGGGCTGGCCCGGCTCGGCACCGAGCGGTTCGACGTGGTCGCCCTCGACCACTACATGCCCGGACAGGACGGCATGACCACCCTGCGCGCCATCCGCGCCCTCGATAACGCCCCGCCGGTGGTTTACGTCACCGGCGCGCAGGACGGGCGCCTCGCGGTCGCCGCGCTCAAGGCGGGCGCGGCCGACTATGTGGTGAAGGAGGTGCAGGCCGACTTCATCGAACTGCTGCGCGCCGCTTTCGTGCTGGCGGTGGAGCAGGTGCGCATGCGCCGCGCCCACGAGGCGGCGGAGGCCGAGATCCGCGCCGCCCGCGACCGGTTCGAGGCCCTGGCCGCCGAGCGCGCGCTGCTGCTGCGCGAGATGAACCACCGCGTCGGCAACTCGCTGCAGATCATCGTCTCGCTGCTCAACGTGCAGGCCGGCGCCACCGATGAGCCGCGGGTGAAGGAAGCGCTGAATTCCGCCCGAAACCGCGTCTCCGCCGTCGCGCAGGTGCACCGGCGCCTCTACACGTCCGACCAGATCGCCACCGTTGCGCTCGACCAGTATATCGGCTCGCTGCTGGACGACCTGCAGGTGTCGGCGCACCGGGAGCACGGCGGCATCACCCTCACCTACGATGCGGACCCCATCCACATCGACCCCGATCGTGGCGTGGCCCTGGGCATCATCGCCACAGAGCTCGTCATCAACGCCATGAAATACGCCTATCCCGACGGCGAGGGGCCGGTGCGGGTAAAGCTGAAGCGCATGGGCGACCGGCTCGACTTCACCGTGGAAGACGACGGCGCCGGCATCTCGCCGGACAAGCCGGCGAAGTCCACCGGCCTCGGCAACCGCATCGTCAAGGCCATGTCCATGAAGCTCGGCTGCGAGCCGACATTCGACCTGCGCGAGCGCGGCACCGGCGTGCGCCTCACCTTCCGCCTCGCCGATCCCGCCAAGGCGTGAGGCGCGCGGGCTTGCTTCGGCCTTCGGCCTGAGACCGCCGCATCCCCCGGCTCGTCCGGGGGATCCACCCCTCCGCGTGTCCGGATTGCCGGAAAACCGTCCCGGCCCGACCGTGGATCGTCCGCGCAAGGCGGGTGATGACAGCAGTGAGGAAGTTGCCCGCAGACTTTTCAGATGCGGGGAACGATGATGAGGCGTTCCACCGGCTTGCCGCCGAGGAGATGCTCGGTGACGATCTCGTCGATATCCTCGGGGGTCTTGGGTGTGTACCAGATGCCCTGGGGATAGACGACCATGATCGGCCCCGCCTGACAGAAGCTCAGGCAGCCGGCGGAGGTCATGGCGATGTCGCGGCGGCCGGAGGCTTCCAGCTTCTTGCCCAGGCGCTCCCACAAGGGCTGCGCACCGTTCGCCCCGCAGGAGCCGCGCGGATGCATCGGCGGCCGCTGGGTGAAGCAGCAGAAGACGTGGTGGGTATAGACCTGCGGGATATCGAGGACTTCGACTTCGGCGGCTTCGGACATGACGGCTCGCGGCTCGGTGGGCGTTCACTGGAGCCATTCAAATTGCATGCCGTCCCATCAAAGCCATCGGAAAGTTTCGGCCGTTCAAGGGAATAGCAGATGCAGAAGCGCCGGCGCCCTGGAGGGACGCCGGCGCGGGGGGCCGGACTGGCGGGAATGCGACACGGCGCGGCGCCCCCGCGCCCGACGCGTCACACGGTCATTTGCCCACGAACAGGCTGTCGAGCTTGCCGCCGGAGGCGAAATGGGTGGCCTGCACCTTCTCCCACCCGCCGAACACGTCCTCCACCTTCACGAGGCGGATGGGCGGGAACTGGCCCTTGAACTGCTCGACCACCTTGGGGTCCACCACGCGGTGGAAGGCCTTGGCCGCCACCGTCTGGCCGGCGGTGGAATAGAGGAATTCGAGATAGGCCGTGGCCGAGGCGCGGGAGCCGCGCTTGTCCACCACCTTGTCCACCACCGCCACCGGGAACTCGGCGAGAAGGCTCACGGACGGCACGACCGTGAGGAGCTTCTTGTCGGGATAGAGCCCCTCGATGGTGCGGGTCTCGGCCTCGAACGTCACCAGCACGTCGCCGGTGTCGCGCTCCACGAAGGTGGTGGTCGCCGCGCGGCCGCCGGTGTCGAACACAGGCACGTTTGCGAGCAGCTTCTTCACGAAGGCGTCCGCCTTGGCGGCATCGCCCTTGTTCTGCTCCAGCGCATAGGCATAGGCCGCGAGATAAGTGTAGCGCGCATTGCCCGAGGTCTTGGGGTTCGGGAAGATCACCTTCACGTCGTCACGGACGAGGTCGGACCAGTCCTTGATGTTCTTCGGGTTGCCCGCGCGCACGAGGAAGGCCGGGAAGGAATAATAAGGCGAGGCGGAATTGGGGAACTTCTTCGGCCAGTCCTTGGCCACATAGCCGGCCTTGGCGAGGGTATCCACGTCGATCACCTGGTTGAAGGTGACCACGTCCGCCTCCAGCCCCTCGATGACCGCGCGGGCCTGCCGCGACGAGCCGGCGTGGCTCTGGTTCACCGTCAGCTGCTGGCCGGTCTTCTCCTTCCAGAACGGGATGAACTCGGCGTTGATGGCCGTGAACAGCTCACGGGAGATGTCGTAGGAGACGTTCAGCAGCGTGTTCGGCCCCTGCTGGGCCAGCGATGGTGCGGCGCCGAACGGGGCCGCGGCCGCGCCGGCGAGCGCGGTGGCGAGGAGGGCGCGGCGGGTGATCATGGAACGTGCTCCCGATTTCACATTTCACAAATGATGAAATGTTATATTCACATGCACCGTGTCTAGCATGTGAAATCGGGACTGTGAACCTCCCGGCGCGCCGGCCACCCAGAAACTTTCCCCATGGGAATAGGAAAGGCCCGCGAACAGGTCGCGGGCCTTCAGAAATTGCGGGCGGATCAGACGTCCGGCGTCAGAGGTTCAGCATGGCCATGGCCGCCTCGGGATAGCGCGTGCCGGCCACGGCCTCGGGTGCGAAGAGCGCGTCGAGGGTGGCGACCTCCTCCGGCGAGAGGCGGATGCGGGTCGCAGCCACGTTCTCCTCCAGATACTTCTGCCGCCGCGTGCCGGGGATCGGGATCACGTTGTCCTGCTTGTTGAGGATCCAGGCCAGGGCGATCTGCGCGCTGGTGGCGCCCTTCGCCGCGGCGAAGTCCTTCAGCGCCTCCACCAGCGTGAGATTGGCCTTGAGCGCATCGCCGCTGAAGCGGGGATTGGCGCGGCGGAAATCGTCGGCGGCGAGCGTGTCGGGGCTCGTCACCGCACCGGTCAGGAAGGAACGGCCGAGCGGGGAATAGGCGACGAAAGCGACGCCAAGCTCGCGGCACGCCGCCAGCATTTCCTCTTCGGGATCACGGCTCCACAGCGAATATTCGATCTGCACCGCGGAGATGGGATGCACCGCGTGCGCCTTGCGCAGCGTCGCCACCGAGCATTCGGAGAGGCCGAGGAAGCGCACCTTGCCGGCCTCCACCAGCCCCTTCATGGCGCCCACCGTCTCCTCGATGGGTGTCTTGGGGTCCACGCGGTGCTGGTAATAGAGATCGATGGTGTCGATGCCGAGCCGTTCGAGGCTGGCGTCGCAGGCGGAGCGCACATAGTCCGGCGTACCGGAGACGCCGAGGCGCTCGCCATTGGGGCCGCGCACGTTGCCGAACTTGGTGGCGAGGATGACCTGATCGCGCCGCCCTTTCAGGAAGCGGCCGAGCAGGCGCTCGTTGTGGCCGACGCCGTACATGTCGGCCGTGTCGAAGAAATTTATGCCGAGGTCGAGAGCGGCTGCTAGGGTCGCGAGCGACTGTTCGTCGTCGCTCGGCCCATAGAATTCAGACATGCCCATGCAGCCGAGACCGATGGCGGACACGGACAGACCCGAGCGACCGAGGGAGCGATGGTCCATGGGGGACCTCATATGAAGGGGAAAGAAGGGTACAGCCAGGCGGACCCGCGCTGGCCACGAATGTAAACTACACCGTATAGTGTACTTATGTCAAGCGACAGTCCCTCCCCGCCGCCCGTGCCGGGCGCCGCGACCGATTTCGCACCGGCTGACGCCCGCCCGGGGCGCGACCGCCGCACCACCGTGCCGCGCATCCGCGCCGCCGCGCGCCGGCTGTTTCTAGAGCGTGGCTATGAGGGCACCTCCATGGACGCCGTCGCGGCGGCCGCCCCCGTTTCCAAGCGCACGCTCTACCAGCACTTTCCCGGCAAGGCCGAGCTGTTCGCCGCGGTCATCGACGACGCTTGGTCCCACTTCACCCGCGCGCCCATGCTGCCCGGCGACACCGCCGGCGATCCCCGAGCGGTATTGCGCGCGTATGTGGGGCGCCTCACCGAGCATTGGGAGCGGCCGGACGTAGTCCCGCTGCTGCGGCTGGTGATCGCCGAGGCGCCGCGCTTTCCGGAGCTGTCGCAAGCCTATTTCGCCGTGGGCAAGGAACCGGCTCTGAAGGGCCTCGGCGCCTATTTCGCCACCCTCGCCGGGGAAGGCCGCCTCGCCACCAGCGATCCGCAGCTGGCGGCGGCGCAATTCCTCGGGGCCATCAAGGAGCCGCTGTTCTGGCCGCGAGTGCTCGGCGTGCCGGTGGCGTTCGATGCCTCCGCCGCGGTGGAGCGGGCCATCGACGGGGTGCTGAAGGACCGCTGAGGGCGGGGCATTTCGCCCCTTCCCTTGCCCCTTGGGCGCCCCCCTGCTAAGAGCCGCGCCATCCGCGGGATGCTCGCGGCATTCCTTTTCCATGAACAGACAGGACGGTCCCCCATGGCGATCGAGCGCACTTTCTCGATCATCAAGCCCGACGCCACGCGTCGGAACCTCACCGGCGCCATCAATGCCGTCATCGAGAATGCAGGCCTCAAGATCGTGGCCCAGAAGCGCATCCGCATGACGCGCGAGGAGGCCGAGACCTTCTACGCCGTCCACAAGGAGCGCCCCTTCTTCGGCGACCTCGTGGCCTTCATGACCTCCGGCCCGGTGGTGGTGCAGGTTCTCGAAGGCGAGAACGCCGTCGCCAAGTACCGCGAAGTGATGGGCGCCACCAACCCGGCGAACGCCGCCGAGGGCACCATCCGCAAGCTGTTCGCCGAGTCCATCGAGGCGAATTCCGCCCACGGCTCCGACAGCACCGACAATGCGAAGGTGGAGATCGCCCAGTTCTTCTCCGGCAATGAAATCGTCGGCTGAACTGGTATTTGATTAGGATTCCGCGGCGCGCGATCGAATTTGTGCGCCGCGGCGTCCGGTTTTTGTTGAGCGTTCCCTTCCGGCAGAATAACGTAGCGTCAAAATCCAAAATACGGCGCACCAGACGCAGAATACAATCTGGCGGTGACGCTGACGCTCTAATGGCCCGGGGTAGGGATCATGTCGCTCGATTCACCAGTGCTCTGGCTGGCACTGCTGCAGATCATATGGATCAACGTCCTGTTGTCCGGCGACAACGCGGTGGTGATCGCCCTCGCCTGCCGCTCATTGCCGGAGAAGGTGCGCCGCACGGGCATCATCCTCGGCGCTGGCGTGGCCGTCGGCCTGCGCATCATCTTCACCGGCATCGTCGCGACACTTCTGGCCCTGCCGTGGCTGAAGCTCGTGGGCTCGCTCGCCCTCATGTGGATCGCGGTGGATCTCGCCAGCCCTGACGAAGGCGGCGAAGAGGCCATTCAATCCAGCGACAACCTCTGGAAGGCCGTAGGCACGGTGGCGGTGGCCGACATCGTCATGAGCCTCGACAACGTGGTGGCCGTGGCCGCCATCGCCGACGGCAACTGGTTCCTGCTGGTCTTCGGCCTCGCCATCTCCATTCCGCTCATCATCGCCGGCTCCTCGCTGGTGATGGCCCTCATCAACCGCTTCCCGCTGCTGGTCTGGGCCGGCGCGGCGCTGCTCGGCTGGGTCGCCGGCGACATGCTGCTCGGCGATGTGGCCATCATCGAGCGCCTGGGCGAAGAGACCACCCATCACCTCCACCGCATCGTTTCGGCCGGAGGTGCCGCGCTTGTCGTCGGCCTCGCGCTGGCCCTGCGCTGGTACAAGGGTCGGCGCGCGCACGCCCACGACGACCTCGCAGCCTGAGACGATCGAGACGAAAGGGGCCGCATCCGGCCCCTTTTTTCTGCCCTTCAATTGACGTAACGGAAGTTCTGCCGCGTCATCAACATGACGCAACGTAATAATAACTGCGGCGCGCCCAAACCCGAGGGCCCCGCCGCACTACCCGCCTGCACCCCATGGAGTGGACGATGGATTTCACCGCGCCGACCTTCTGGGTCGCCCTCCTGCAGATCATCTGGATCGACCTGCTCCTGTCCGGCGACAATGCGGTGGTGATCGCGCTGGCCTGCCGCTCGCTGCCGGCGAAGCAGCGCAAATGGGGCATCCTGCTCGGGGCTGGCGCGGCGGTAGGCCTGCGCATCCTGTTCGCGCTGGCGGTGTCCTACTTGCTCGGCGTGCCGTTCCTGAAGGTGGTGGGCGGCCTCTTGCTGTTCTGGATCGCCATCAAGCTCGTCACCGACAATGGCGGCGATGCCCACGAGGTGGCCGCTTCGGACAGCCTGTGGAAGGCGGTGCGCACCATCGCCATCGCCGATGCGGTCATGAGCCTCGACAATGTGGTGGCCATCGCCGCCGCCGCGCGCGGGCACTGGGAATTGTTCGTGTTCGGCCTGCTGCTGACCATCCCGCTCATCATCTTCGGTTCGCAGCTGCTGCTCTCGCTGCTCACCCGCTTCCCCATCCTCATCTGGGCCGGCGCGGCGCTGCTCGGCTGGATCGCGGGGGAGATGCTGGTGGGGGACGTCATGGCGCTCAGCTACCTGCAGCACATCAACCCGGCGCTGGTGAAGGTGGCGGAGGACGGGCTGCACCCGGCCGCCCTGCCCCATTATGTGGCCAGCACCATCGGTGCCCTCTTCGTGCTGGGGCTCGGCTACGTCCTGCGCAACCGCGAGCGTGACCGCGCCGCCGAGGCCGGGCACGGCGCCTGAGCCTCTCCTAACGTAAGACCTGAAAAGGGGGCGACGGAACGCGTCGCCCCCTTTATTGTCTCGGGGCCATGAACGTCCATGCCCCGACCGTTTCGCACACCGCCCACAGCACGGTTGCGACCCACCCGTCCGTCTGTCCCCATGACTGCCCGTCCGTCTGCGCCCTGAAGGTGGACGTGATGGCCGACGGCCGCATCGGCCGGGTGCATGGCTCCAAGGACCAGCGCTATACCGCCGGCGTCATCTGCGCGAAGGTCGCCCGCTACGCCGAACGGGCGAACCATCCGGACCGCCTGACCCATCCCCTGCTGCGCACCGGCCCCAAGGGCTCGGGACAGTTCACCCGCATTTCGTGGGACGAGGCGCTGGACCGGGTGGCCGAAGGCCTCCTGAAGGCCGAGCGCGAGCACGGGGCGGAGTCCGTCTGGCCGTACTATTACGCAGGCACCATGGGCCTCGTGATGCGCGACGGCATCAACCGGCTGACCCATGTGAAGCGCTATTCGCGCTTCTTCGCGTCCATCTGCGTCAATCCCGCCTGGAGCGGCTACATGGCCGGCGCCGGCCAGATCTCCGGCGTGGACCCGAGCGAGATGGCCTCTTCCGGCCTCATCACCCTGTGGGGCACCAATGCGGTGTCCACGCAGGTCAACGTGATGACCCATGCCATCCACGCCCGGAAGAAGCACGGCGCAAAGATCGCGGTGGTGGATGTCTATCGCACGCCCACCATGGAGCAGGCGGACATCCCCCTCCTCATCCGCCCCGGCACCGACGGGGCGCTGGCCTGCGCGGTGATGCACGTTCTGTTCCGCGACGGCCTCGCCGACCGCGCCTATCTGGAGCGCTACGCCCGCGACGCAGCCGCGCTGGAGGCGCATCTCGCCACCCGCACGCCCGAATGGGCTTCCGCGCTCTGCGGCCTGCCGGTCGATGAAATCGAGGCCTATGCGCGGCTCGTGGGCACGACGCCCGCCTCCTATTTCCGCATCGGCTATGGCTTCTCCCGCAGCCGCAACGGCGCGGTGAACATGCACTCGGTGGCGTCCATCCCCGTGGTGGCCGGAAGCTGGCAGCATCTCGGCGGCGGCGCGCTGCACTCCATGTCCGGCACCTATGGCTGGCGCAAGAAGATGATCGAGGGGCTCGACCGGCTCGATCCCACCGTGCGCGCCCTCGACCAGTCCCGCATCGGCCCCATCCTGATGGGCGAGGCCGATGCGCTGGCGGGCGGCGGCAAGGTGGCGGCGCTGTTCATCCAGAACACCAATCCGGTCGCCGTCGCTCCCGAGCAGGAGAAGGTGAAGCGCGGCTTCGCGCGGGACGACCTGTTCGTCGCGGTCCACGAGCAGTTCATGACCGACACGGCGAAGATGGCGGACATCGTGTTGCCCGCCACCATGTTCACCGAGCATGACGACATCTACGGCGCGGGCGGCCATCCCCACATCCAGATCGGCACCAAGCTGGTAGAGCCGCCGGGCGAGTGCCGCACCAACCACGACGTGATCTGCGCCCTGGCCGCACGCCTCGGTGCCGAGCACCCCGGCTTCGCCATGACCGCCCGCGAGCTGATCGACTGGACCCTGCGCGAGAGCGGTCGCGGTCCGGTGGAAGCGCTGGAGGACGCCCGCTTCATGGACGTGGGCCAAGACTTCCGCGCCGCCCATTTCCTCGACGGCTTCGCCCACCGCGACAAGCGTTTCCACCTCGCGGTGGACTGGGCGAACCTCGCATTCCCCGCGCCCGGCAAGTTCGGCCCGGTGGCGGACATGCCGGCTTTGCCCGACCATTGGGCGGTGATCGAGGAGGCGGATGCAGACCATCCCTTCCGGCTCGTCACCGCACCGGCCCGCAACTTCCTCAACTCCTCCTTCACCGAGACCCCCACCTCGCAGGAGAAGGAGGGCGCGCCCTCTTTGCTCATCCATCCGGAGGACGCAGCGGCGCTGGGCGTGGCCGAGGACGATCTGGTGGCGGTGGAGAACCCGCGCGGGCGGGTGGAGCTGCGCGTGCGGCTGTTCGACGGGCTGCGGCGCGGTGTCGTGGTCTCCGAGCAGATCCAGCCGGCCGGCGCCCATCGCGGCGGGCACGGCATCAACACGCTGACAGGCGCCGACCCGGTGGCGCCAGTGGGTGGCGCGGCCTTTCATGACAACAAGGTGCGGGTGGTGAAAATCGGGGCGTGAGGCTCTCACGCTCGGCCGACTGCAACGAAACGTCAGCGCCGTGGAGCGAGAGCAGGCACGAGGTCAGTTCCCCGGACAAGCGACGGCGCAGCCGGAGCGCTGATCCGGGGTCCAGCGCAAGAGCTCCGCGCAGCGGGGCAATGCCTGGGTATCGCAGATCGGGAAGCGCCTGCGGCGGTCTTTTGCGCTGGGCTCCGGCTCGCATTCCGCTGACGCTCCATGCGTCCGGAGCACGAGGGCTGCCCTCACACCCCTGGCGAAACCAGCGGCGGCAGCCCGCCCTTGGCGCCGGTGATCTCCACCCGCTCGTCGGCGACCTTCAGCCGGCCGGCGGCCAGAAGCTCCAGCCCCTTGGGATAGATCACGTGCTCCTGCGCCAGCACCCGGGCGGCGAGGACGTCCGGCGTGTCGTCGGCTTCCACCGGCACGGCGGCCTGGAGAATGATCGGCCCCTCGTCCATCTCGGCGCGCACGAAATGAACGGTGCAGCCGTGGAACCGCACGCCAGCCTCCAGCGCCCGCTCGTGGGTGTGCAGGCCCTTGAAGCTCGGCAGGAGCGAGGGGTGGACGTTGATCATCCGGTTGCGCCAGCGCTCCACCAGCCAGGGCGTGAGCAGGCGCATGAAGCCGGCGAGGCATACGATCTCGATGCCCTCGGCCTTCAGATAGGCGTCGAGGGCCGCGTCGAAGGCGAGGCGGTCGGAATAGCCCTTGTGCGAGAGCACGAGGGTCGGCACGCCATGTTCCTTGGCGAAGTCGAGGCCGGCGGCGTCCTCGCGGTTGGAAAGGACCAGCGCGATCTCGGCCGGAAAATCCGGCGCCTCGGCGGCCTTCACCAAAGCCGCCATGTTGGAGCCGCGACCGGAGATGAGGATCGCGGTGCGTTTCGGCGCCGCCTCGCTCATGACGCGAACCCGAAGTCGGCGGCCCCGTCATAGACCACATGGGCCGCGCCGGCACCGGGCTCGATGACGCCGAGGCGGATCACCGTCTCGCCCGCGGCGGCGAAGGCGTCGGCCACCTCTTCCTCGCGCTCCACCGGCACCACCACGGCCATGCCGACGCCGCAGTTGAAGGCGCGCAGCATCTCTTCCGGAGCCACCGCGCCGACGCTGGCCAGCCAGCGGAAGACCGGAGGAACGATGAGGTTCGACAGGTCGATGCGGGCGATGGTCCCGGCCGGCAGCACGCGCGGCAGATTCTCGGTGATGCCGCCGCCGGTGACATGGGCGAGGGCCTTCACCGCGCCGGTCGCGCGGATGACGGAGAGCACGCTCTTCACATAGAGCCGGGTGGGCGTGAGAAGCGCGGTGCCGAGGTTCTGACCCGTGTGGAAGGGGGCCTCGTCGGTCCAGGCGAGGCCGGAACGCTCGACGATGCGGCGCACCAGCGAATAGCCGTTGGAATGCACGCCGTCCGAGGCGAGGCCGAGGATCACGTCGCCCGGGCCAACATCCTTGCGCGGCAAAAGCTCGGTGCGCTCGACGGCACCGAGGGAGAAGCCGGCGAGGTCATAGTCGCCGTCGCGGTACATGCCCGGCATCTCGGCCGTCTCGCCGCCGATGAGGGCGCAGCCGGCTGCCTTGCAGGCCCGCGCGATGCCCGCGACGATATGGGCGCCCACATCCGGCGCGAGGCGGCCGGTGGCGAAATAATCGAGGAACAGCAGCGGCTCGGCGCCCTGCACCACGAGATCGTTGACGCACATGGCCACGAGGTCGATGCCGATGGTGTCATGCACGCCGGTATCGATGGCGATCTTGAGCTTGGTGCCCACGCCGTCGGTGGTGGCGATGAGGAGGGGATCGGCGAATCCCGCCGCCTTCAGGTCGAACACGCCGCCGAAGCCGCCGATGTCCGCGTCGGCGCCCGGCCGGGCGGTGGCCTTCACCAGCGGCTTGATGAGATCGACGAGCCGGTTGCCCGCATCGATGTCCACGCCCGCGTCGCGGTAGGAAAGTCCGTCCTGAGCCATAGGATCCCCGTCTTTGCGCGGGGCTTAGCCGCGAACGCGGGTCAAAGCAAGGCAGAGCGCCGGTCTTCGCCGTCTTGCACAGCCGGGCGGCAGGCCCGGACCATGGCGGCGACCTGCTCCACGTCGTCCCGGAACGGCAAAGTGCGCCGCCAGACGAGGCCGATGGAGCGCGACGGCGCCGGATCGGGAAAGCGCAGCAGCCGCACGCGCGGGATGCGCCCGCCCTCTGATGCAACGAACATCTGCGGCAGCAGCGTCACGCCCTGCCCGTTGGCGACCAGCTGGGCCAGCGTGGACAGGCTGGAGGCGCCGAAGCGCCGCAACTGGCGTGCATCCACCTTGCGGCAGACGTTGAGCGCCTGGTCGCGGAAGCAGTGGCCGTCCTCCAGCAGCAGGAGGTCGGCGGCAAGGATGTCCTCGGCGGCGGCGGTCTCGCCCGGAAAATCCGCCGAACTTTCGGGAACGGCGAGCAGGAACGGGTCCTCGAACAGCGCCTTGGTCTCCAGCGCCGGGTGCTCCACCGGCAGGGAAAGGATGACGAGGTCGAGGTCGCCATGGGCGAGGTCGTTCACCAATTGCTCGGTCTGGCTCTCCCGGAGCGCGATCTCGACGCCCGGCCAGCGCCCCGCCATCTCCGGCAACAGGCGCGGCAGGAGATAGGGCGCGATGGACGGGATGACGCCGAGCCGCATCCGCCCCTCAAGCAGGCGCCCGCGATCGCGGATGGTGCGTTCCATGTCGGCAAGGGCCGCGAGCACGCCGCGGGCGCGGGAGGCCGCCTCCTCGCCCACCGGCGTCAGCCGCACACCGCTGCGCCCCCGCTCGACGAGGCGCACACCCAGCGCCTCCTCCATCTCGCGGATCTGCATGGAAAGGGCCGGCTGGGTGACGGCGCATTCCTCCGCCGCGCGGCCGAAATGACGGTGGCGGGCGAGGGCGTCGAAGTAGCGGAGCTGACGGGTGGAGAGCACACGATAAGATTACCTTATCGAAAACTCAATGCAATCTGATTTGTGCTTATTCCAACTCACGGCCATCCTGCGCCCCGGATGATCCGCAGCCGTCACGGCGCGAATCCAAGCAGGGAGCCCTTCATGACGCGACCCACCCTCACCACCACCGCCGGCAATCCCATCGCCGACAACCAGAATTCGCTCACCGCCGGTCCGCACGGTCCGGTACTGATGCAGGACTACCAGCTCCTGGAGAAGCTCGCCCACCAGAACCGCGAGCGCATTCCCGAGCGCGTGGTGCACGCCAAGGGCTGGGGCGCCCACGGCACGCTGACCATCACCGGCGACATCTCGAAATACACCAAGGCGAAGGCCCTCCAGCCCGGCGCGCAGACGCCGATGATCGCCCGTTTCTCCACGGTGGCCGGCGAACTCGGCGCGGCGGATGCCGAGCGCGACGTGCGCGGCTTCGCGCTGAAGTTCTACACCCCCGAGGGCAACTGGGACCTCGTGGGCAACAACACCCCGGTCTTCTTCGTCCGCGACGCCTACAAGTTCCCGGACTTCATCCACACCCAGAAGCGCCATCCCAAGACCAATCTGCGCTCGCCCACCGCCATGTGGGACTTCTGGTCCCTCTCCCCGGAGAGCCTGCACCAGGTGACGATCCTGTTCTCCGACCGCGGCCTGCCCGTGGGCGTCAGGAACATGAACGGCTACGGCTCGCACACCTATTCCTTCATCAACGAGGCGGGCGAGCGCTTCTGGGTGAAGTTCCACTTCAAGACCCTGCAGGGCCACAAGCACTGGACCAATGGCGAGGCCACCGAGGTGGTCGGCCGCACCCGCGAATCCACGCAGGAGGACCTGTTCACCGCCATCGAGCGCGGCGAATTCCCCAAGTGGAAGGTGCAGGTGCAGGTGATGCCGGAGCTGGATGCGGAGAAGACCTCCTACAATCCCTTCGACCTCACCAAGGTGTGGCCGCACGGCGAGTATCCGCCCATCGACATCGGCGTCATGGAGCTGAACCGCAATCCGGAGAACTATTTCAACGAGATCGAGCAGGCGGCCTTCTCGCCGTCCAACATCGTGCCCGGCATCTCCTTCTCGCCGGACAAGATGCTGCAGGCCCGCATCTTCTCCTATGCGGACGCCCACCGTTATCGCCTGGGCACGCATTACGAGCACCTGCCGGTGAACGCCGCCAAGTGCCCGGTGCACCACTACCACAAGGACGGCGCCATGCGGTTCTTCCCGCAGATGACCGGGAATACCGACGCCTATTACGAGCCCAACTCGTTCAACGGCGCCGCCGAAGACGCCAAATATGCCGAGCCGCCGCTGAAGATCTCGGGCGATGCCGAGCGCTACAGCCACCGCATCGGCAATGACGACTTCTCCCAGCCCCGCGCCCTGTTCGAGCTGTTCGACGCCGGCCAGCGCCAGCGGCTCTTCAGCAATCTCGCGGCGGCCATGTACGGCATTCCGCAGGAGATCGCCGACCGGCAGATCGCCCTCTTCACCAAGGTCCACTCGGAGTACGGGGCGGGCGTGAAGGCGGCGCTGGAGCACGAGACCCGGACCAAGGCGGCGGAGACGGCGCAGCAGCAGAAGAACCCGGCAGGCCCTGTCGCCGCCGAGTGACGTGATCCCGGAGCGGGGGTTTGCCGGGAGCCCCGACCCGGCAAACGGAAAGGGGGCGCGCCTTGCCGGCGCGCCCCCTTTTTATGCGTCCTGCCGACGGAGCCTCAGTCCTCGAGCACCTTCAGCTTGAACAGAAGGCCGGCGAGATAGGCGCCCACCAGCGGCACCACGATGAACAGCCAGAGCTGGGAGATGGCCTTGCCGCCGGCGAACAGGGCCGGGCCGATGGAGCGGGCCGGGTTCACCGACACACCGGTGACGGGGATGAAGACGATGTGGATCATCACCAGCGACAGGCCGATGGCGAGACCCGCCGCCTGGGTGATGCCGGCCTTGGAGGTGGAGCCGAGGATCACCACCAGGAACACGAAGGTGCCCACCAGCTCGGCGAGGATCGCGGCGCCGAGGCCGTAGCCGCCGATATAGCCCTCGCCCCAGCCGTTCTGGCCGAGACCGGCGGTCTTCACATCGAAGCCGGCCAACTTGCCGGAGGCGATCATGAACAGGATGGCGGCGCCAGCGATGCCGCCCAGGATCTGGGCGATCCAGTATTTCGGCACTTCGGAGGTGGGGATGCGGCCGGCCGCCCAGACGCCGATGGTGACGGCGGGATTGATGTGGCAGCCGGATACATGGCCGATGCCGTAGGCCATGGAGGTCACGGCCAGGCCGAAGGCGAAGGCGATGGCGAGCATCCCGATGGGCGCGGAGCCGTAGCCGGTGAGCACGGCGGAGCCGCAGCCGAAAAGGACGAGTACCGCGGTTCCGATGAACTCGGCGACGTATTTGTTCATTGCCCAGTCTCCCCCGCGCGCCTCCGCCCGTCGCGACCGGGCAGTTGGCACGCATCCAGCACAGGTTCAGGGGCCGAATTCACCGCCGAGGCCGATCGAAACCGGGCGGATCCGGCTCCCCCGCGGCGCGTTGAAGGCGCGCCGCAGCCCAAGCGAACTCCGGCTAACGGCAGAGATCAAGACTGGAATTTCAAATCGGAGCCGCCCCCGCCCACCTTTTTGACGTGCGGCGACGCAGCATCGCGTGACGCGCTCGCGAAAAGATGAACAGAAGGTAAAGGCCCGTGTCGGCACGGGTTCAGCCCCGGCGTCGTACAAGCATGATGAAAACATCCTCCATTGAGGGGACGACCTGCCTCGGTCCGGCGTTCTAAGCCGGCCACGCGACGTCGAACAACGAGCTGCCCCGGACCCTGCCATGAAGACCTCATCCCTGATCGCGGCTGCCGCCACCACCTTCATCGCCATCGCCGCCTGGGGTGGCGGCGACCTCGTGCGTGCCTTCCCCGGCGATGCCGCTCCCGCCATGGCGAAGGCGGACCAGCCCGTGGCACGCAACGTCGCCTACCAGTGGCGCGACTATTGGGATCGCGGCGGGGCAGACGCTGCGACGCGGGCCTGCCCGGCGCGCAAGGCCATCAGCCTGTCGTGGCAGGGGCCGCGCCTCTCCTGGCAGCGCAGCTGCGCCCGGGCTGGCTGAGCTTCATGCCTCGCGCGCCACGGCCCGGCGGCGCAACCCGAAGGTGCCGCCCGGCCACGCTGACGTTCGACTGCGAACATGGTAGGTGTGCGCGCCCCGGTGTTTCGGGAGGGAGGGAGTTCATGAAGCGACTTTGGAGCGGCGCCTCAGCCGCCGCGCTGGTTGCAGCGGCGATGCTGTGGACCGCGACGGCCGACGCCCAGCAACCCCAGTCGACACCTCAGGCGCAGGCCCAGCCCGGAGCCACGCCCTCCGCGCCGCCGACCTGGCCGCGCGTCTATGACCTGCCCGACAATCAGGTCCTCCAGCTCTATCAGCCGCAGATCGACGTGTGGACCGGCGACACCATGTCCGGCCGCGCCGCCGTCGCCATCGGTGTCAAGACGGGGACGCCGACCTACGGCATGGTGAAGTTCACCACCCGCGTCGCCATCGACAAGCCGGCCGGCCTCGTCCATTTCGCCACCTTCACCATCGATGGCGTGCAGGTGCCCACCGAGCCGGCCAAGGCGGGCGAAATCCGCTCCGCCCTCCAGACCCGCCTGCCGCCCGACGGCATGACCGTGCCGCTCGACCAGCTCCAGGCGAGCTATGCGGTGAACCAGGAACTGGCCAAGGTCCAGACCCAGCCGGTGGACAACACCCCGCCGCAGATCCTGTTCGCCACCACGACCACGATCCTCGTTCCGGTCGCCGGCGAGCCGGTGCTGCGCCCGATCAAGGGCGTCAGCGGCTTCCAGCGGGTCGTCAATACCCGCCCGCTACTGCTGAAGGACGATGCCGGCACCTATCATCTGGAAGCCGCTGGCCACTGGTATGAGACGCCGAACCTCGGCGGCACCTGGATCGTCACCCCCCAGGTCTCCGATGCCCTCGCCTCCGCCGGCAAGGCCGCCATCGCCGAGACCCCGGCCGATCCGCTGCTCAACAACGACAAGAAGCCCATCAATCCGGCCCCGGCCATCATCGCCGTCACCAAGCCGTCCGAGCTGATCCAGACCGACGGCCAGCCGCAGATGCTCCCGGTCGCCGGCACCAACCTGCTCACCATGAACAATGCCGACCATGCGGTGTTCATGGAGACCACCTCCAATTCCTATTACGTCCTGATCTCCGGCCGCTGGTTCAAGGCGCCCGACCTCAAGGGGCCGTGGGCCTTCGTCGCCAGCAACGCGCTGCCCAAGGACTTCTCGAAGATCTCGCCGAACGATCCGAAGGCCAACGTGCTGGTCTCGGTCGCGGGCACGCCGCAGGCGAAGGAAGCGGCCATCGCCGCCACCATCCCGCAGACGGCCACCGTGAAGCGCAGCGTGGAGCTGAAGGTCGCCTATGAGGGCGCGCCCAAGTTCGAGCCCATCAGCGGCACCGCGCTCGCCTACGCGGTGAACACCGCAACGCCGGTGATCCGCCTCGCCCCCGACCGCTTCTATGCGGTCAACAACGGCGCGTGGTTCGCGGCCGTCGATCCCGCCGGCCCCTGGCGGGTCGCCGACGTGGTGCCGGACGTGATCTACACCATCCCGGTGTCCTCGCCGATGCACTACGTCACCTACGTCCGCATCTACGGCTCGACGCCGGACGCGGTGGTGGTGGGCTATACCCCCGGCTACATGGGCGTCGTGGTCGCGCCCGGCGGCACGGTGGTCTACGGCACCGGCTACAATTGCGTCGGCTATGTGGGCTTTGCCGACTGGTATTCCTGCCCGGTCACCTACGGCGTCGGCGCCGGCTTCGCGCTGGGCCTCGACACCGGCTTCGCCTTCGGCTTCGCCGCCGGCTGGGGCTGGGGCGCGGCGGTCTATCCCTATTGGGGTCCCTACTGGCATCCCTATGGTCCCTATGGGCCTTATGGACCCTACGGCCCGTGGGGCGGCCACTGGGGCTACACCAACCTGAACCAGACCAACCTCTATGGCCGCTGGGGCGGCGCCGCGACCGTCAACCACGCCTGGGGCACCACCTGGAACGGCACCGACTGGTCAGGCCGCGACTGGCACGGCACCACGGCCAACGGCACCAACTTCGCCGGCCGCTCGGCCGCCGCGTTCAATCCCTATTCCGGCAATTATGCCGCCGGACGGGAGAACAGCCGCTACAACCCCACCACCGGCGCCCGCGGCGAAAGCCGCGCCGGGGTGGAAGGCAACGCCTATACCGGCAATGCCGCCGCCGGGCGTGAATCCGCCGGCGCCAACCCCACCACCGGCACCTACCACGCCTCCCAGACCGGCGTGACCGACAACCACGGCAACGTGAACGTCAACAGCCGCGGCGTCGCCGGCAATGCCAAGACCGGCAACGCGGTGGCCTGGGACAACGGCCATGTGGCGGTGGACCACGACGGCAACGTCTACCAGCACAACGACAACGGCAGCTGGAGCCAGCACACCACCTCCGGCTGGCAGAACACCACCCGCGACACCTCCAGCCTCGATCACGAGGAGCAGGCCCGCTCCTATAGCAATCAGCGGGTGTCGAGCTACGGCGGCGACGGCTTCGGCGGCGACGCCTATGGCCGTGGCGACAGCTTCGGCTCCGGCGGCTTCGACCGCGACTTCGGCGGCTTCGGCGGCGGCGATCGCTTCGGCGGCGGCGGCAGCTGGGGTGGTGGAGACCACTTTGGCGGAGGCTTCGGCGGTGGCCGTGGCTTCGGCGGCGGGTTTGGCGGCGGCTTCGGCCGGCGCTGATCCCATCCCTTCGCACAGAATCAGGAAAGGCCGGGCTCGCGCCCGGCCTTTTCGTTTCTGCGCCGTCTCAGATCAGGCCGCCCGGCGGGCCTCGAAGCTCTCGCCCGCGAGCAGGCGCTGCACCCGGCTGGGGCGGAACTCCTCCGGCACGGCGCACAGGCCAAGGCGCACGCACAGCCGGCCGAGGCGCGGATCGGCGGTGGCCATGGTGAAGGGAATGGCGAGCACGTAGCCCGCCAGCACTGGCGCCGCCCACAGCGCCAGCACCGGCTGCACCGCCAGCAGCGCGGCAAGAACGGCGAGACCGAACACCGTCTGCGGCCAGAACGCCCGGGCCGCATGGGCGAAGTCCACCCCGTGGCCATCACGCGCCTGCGCGCGCCACGAGGCCCGCACCCGGCCGAGCAGCAGGCGGACCATCTCCAGCGTCACCGCCATGGCGGTGATGGCGCTGAGCAGGAAGGAGAACACCAGCTCCACCGCCACGGACGCCGCAAATCGCAGTGCGCCGCCATAACGGGCGACGCCGCCCGAGGTCAGCAGCACATCCGCGACACCGGCGAGCTTGGGCAGGAGCGCCATCGCCATCATGCCCGCGTAGAGCGCCAGGGCGAGCGCGGCGGGATAGGCCGGCCCCGCCTCCGCCGCCGCCAGCGGCAGCAGCGCCAGCAGCACCGGATGGGCCGGCACCGTCACGAACATCAGGATGGCCCAGACGAGCTGGAACCGGCTCATGGGCTGGAGGCTAGCGGCGAGGCCGGGCACGGATAGCAGGCGCAGATACTGGAGATTGCCGAGGCACCAGCGCAGATCGCGGCCGACGAAATCGGTGGCCGCGGGCGGGTTCTCCTCATAGCTCTCGCTCTCCACCGGCAGCACGCGCACCTCGTAGCCGGCGCGACGCATGAGCACCGCTTCCACCTGATCGTGAGAGAGCACGGGTCCGCCGAACGGCGCGCCGCCGGGAAGCTCGGGCAGATGGCAGGCGTCGCGGAAGGGGGCCACGCGGATCACCGCATTGTGCCCCCAGAACGGCCCGCAATCCCCCGCCCACCAGCTCGCGCCGAGGGTGTAGCTGCGCATGCCGTGGCGCATGCCGAACTGGAAGATGCGCCCGAACGCGCTCTGGGAGGGGAGCCCCACCACGAGGCTCTGCAGGATGCCGAGGCGCGGATAGGCCGCCATCAGGCGCACCATGGAGAGAATAGTGTCCGCCCCCATCAGGCTGTCGGCATCGAGCGGCAGCATGAAGTCGTAGCGCTCGCCCGCGTCCGTGCAAAAGGCGCGGATGTTGCCGGCCTTGAAGCCGGCATTGTCTGCCCTGCGGCGGTAGAAGATGCGGGAGGGCCCCTCCTGCGCCCGCCACGCTGCCACCAGCGCCTCCTCGGCGGCGGCGATCTCCGGCCGCGAGGTGTCGCTGAGCACATGGAAATCGAAGGCGCCGCCGTGGCCGGTGAGATCGAGGTCGGCCTTCACCGCCTTCAGCCGCGCCAGCGCCCGCGACGGGTCCTCGTTACGCACGGTGAGCAGGATGGCGGTGCGCGCCGTGATCGGCCCCTCGGGCAGAGGCGGGGCCAGAAACGGCGCGGCCGCCTCCACGCCCCGGCGCCGCCCGTGCAGCAGATAGAGCCCCACCGCCGCATTCCAGAAGCCGATGGAATTCCACGGCGTGATGGCGAGCGCGCAGACCAGCAGCAGCCCATCCACCAGCGAGAAGCCGTCATGGGCGCCCAGCGCCACCATGCCCGCGAGGACGAGGGCCACCGTCGCGAGATTTGCGACCAGCATGAACAGACGGCGCCGCCGGAGCGTTGAGAGCGGCTGGATCAGGGCCGGCGTCAGCGTGGCCGACGCAGGGGCGGGTTTCTCCGGAAGCGTGGACAGTGGACCGGACCTTGAAGACATGCATAGCTCCCTGGGTGCCGGCGGCCCGCGGCGACGAAACCCCAAGCGTATACGAGAGCCAAAGCATGGCCGTTCATCCTGCGTCAACTTGCCACGCTTCGGTTTTCGCCCGCGCCCTCTGGTACGTCGCGCCCGGCATCAGCGAGCTGAGGCCCGGTGTGCTGCCGGCGGTGGACGAGGCGACCGCGCAGGTCCGCACCGAATACAGCGCGATCAGCCGCGGCACCGAGCGGCTGGTGGCCGCCGGGCTCGCCGATCCCGTCCATCGCAAGCGCATGCGCGCGCCGTTGCAGGAGGGCGAGTTCCCGTTTCCGGTGAAGTACGGCTATTGCGCCGTCGGCGCGGTGGAAGTGGGGCCGCCCGAACTTCTCGGCCGCCGCGTCTTCTCCCTCGCGCCCCATCAGGAGCGGTTTGTCGCGCTCACAGAGATGCTGGCCCCGGTGCCCGATGCCGTGCCGGCGCGGCGCGCCACCCTCGCCGCCAACATGGAGACGGCCCTCAACGCGGTGTGGGACGGCGGCGCCGGTCCCGGAGACCGCATCGTGGTGGTGGGCGCGGGGCTCGTCGGCCTGCTGGTCACCTATCTCTGCGGCCGCCTGCCCGGCGCGGAGGTGACGGTGGTGGACACCGATCCCGCCCGCGCGGCGGTGGCCGCGACGTTCGGCGCCGGTTTCCTGCCCGCCGAGCCCGGCCCGACCGATCTCGATGCCGATCTCGTCTTCCACACCTCCGGCTCCTCGGCGGGCCTCAACGCCTGCCTCGCCTGCTGCGGCGACGAGGGCCGCGTGATCGAGATGAGCTGGTATGGCGACCGTCCGGTGGACGTGGCGCTGGGCGGCGGCTTCCATCACAAGCGGCTCGCCATTCTCTCCTCGCAGGTGGGGGCCGTGAGCCCCGCCCGCCGCCCGCGCTGGAGCCGTCGCCGCCGCCTGCTCAAGGCGCTGGACCTCCTCGCCGACGACCGGCTCGATGCGCTCATCACCGAGGAGGTCGCCTTCAATGATCTGCCGGCCCGGCTGCCGCGTATTCTCGCAGCCGGTGCGGAAGGGATCGCCACCGTCGTGAAATACGGCTGAAGCCGGACCACCGGACAGAAAGGACATTCCATGTACGCGGTAGAGGTGCGGGACCACATCATGATCGCCCATTCCTTCCGGGGCGACCTGTTCGGCCCGGCGCAGGCGCTGCACGGGGCGACCTTCGTGGTGGATGTGGCCTTCTATCGCGAGGACCTCACCGAAGAGGGCGTGGTGGTGGACATCGCCCGCGCCCATGAGGCGCTGAAAGGCGTGCTCGGCCCGCTCAACTACAAGAACCTCGACGAGGTGCCCGCCTTCGCCGGCCGCAACACCACCACCGAGGTGCTGGCCCGCCACGTGTTCGACCACATGGCGGCCGCTGCCCGCTCCGGCGATCTCGGCACCGGAGGCGACGGCATCGTGCGCATCCGGGTGTCGCTGCACGAATCCCACGTCGCCCGCGCCTGGTACGAGGCCGATATCGGCCCCGCCGCGTGAGCACCCCCGTGCGGCCGGCGGTGGCGCTGGTCCATCCCGGCGCCATCGACACCCCCAGCGGCGGCTATGCCTATGACCGGCGCATCCTCGCAGGTCTCAAGGCGCAGGGTTTCGATGCGACGCCACTCTCCCTCGAAGGCGGCTTCCCCTGTCCCACGGCGGACGAGATCGAGGCGGCTCTCGCCGCTCTTGCTGCGACGCCTTCCGGCACCGTGCTGCTGGCCGATGGTCTCGCCCTCGGCGCCCTGCCGGGCGAGGCCCTGCGGCGGCTGGGCCGACCCGTGGTAGCGCTGGTGCATCATCCCCTCGCGCTGGAGACCGGCCTTCCGGAGGAGGTCGCGGCCCGTCTGCTGGAAAGCGAGGCCGGAGCGCTCGCCGCCGCCGCCGCCGTCATCGCCGTCAGCCCGGAGACACGGCGGATGCTGGTGGAGCGCTATGGCGTGCCGCCGGAGAAAATCACCCTCGCCTTGCCCGGCACCGCCCCGGCGGCCCGCGTGCCGGCGGACGGCCAGCCGCCCCGACTCATCGCAGTGGGGTCGCTGACGCCCCGCAAGGGCTATGGCGTGCTGCTCGACGCCCTCGACGGCCTCACGGATCTCGACTGGACGCTGACCATCGTCGGCAGCCCGGATTTCGAGCCGGAGACGGCGCGGGAGATCGCCGCCCGCGCGGCCGGGTTCGGCCCCCGCATCCGCCTCGCCGGCGCGCTCCAAGTGGCGGGGCTGGACGAGGCCTATGCCGCCGCCGACATCTTCGTCCATCCCTCCTTTTATGAGGGCTACGGCATGGTGCTGGCAGAGGCGCTGCGGCGCGGCTTGCCGGTCATCTGCACCACCGGCGGCGCGGCCGGGGAGACGGTCCCGGACGGGGCCGGCCTGAAGGTGCCGCCCGGCGATCCCGAAGCCCTCACCGCGGCGTTGCGCGCGCTGCTCGTCGATCCCGCGCGGCGGCGGACGATGGCCGATGCCGCCTTCGCCGCCGGCACCGCCCTGCCCGACTGGTCCGACACCGTGGCCGTCATCGGTCGGGTTCTGATGGAGGTCGCCGACCGATGAGCGAATTGGCCCCCGCCCCTGCCGCGACCTTCTCCGCCGACTGGCTCGCCCTGCGGGAGGCCGCCGACCATCGCGCCCGATCGGCGGCGCTCGAGGCGAAGCTCGCCGCCCGGCTGTCGTCCCTCGCGGAGCAGCGCATCGTCGATCTCGGCGCCGGTTCCGGCTCCAATCTGCGGGCGCTCGCGCCGAAGCTCGGACCGCGCCAGCACTGGATATTGGTGGACCACGACGACACCCTCGCCGAGGCCGCCCGGACCGCCTTTCGCGCCTTCGCTGACGGCTGGCGGGAGGACGGGGCAACGCTGGTGCTCGATCTCGCGGGCAAGGAGGTGACGGTGGAATTCGCTTTGCGCGACATCGCCGCCGACCCCGCCGCGCCGCTGGCCTTCCAGCCCCATCTCGTCACCGCCTCGGCCTTCTACGACCTCGTGTCTGCGGACTGGTGCCGACGCTTGGCGGCAGCGTTCGCCAGCAGCGGCGTGGTGCTCCATGCGGCGCTGACGTGCGACGGCCGGGATGCGTGGTCGCCGCCGCATGCAGCGGATGCCGAAATCGCGGATGCCTTCCGCGCCGATCAGGGCACCGACAAGGGCTTTGGCCCCGCCGCTGGCGCGGAGGCCGCCACCATACTGGGCGAGGCCCTTGGGGCGGCGGGCTATGTCATCGAGACGGCCGACAGCCCGTGGCGGCTCGGTGCCGGCGACAGTCAGCTGATCGCCGAGCTGGCGAAAGGCACCGCGCAGGCGGCGGTGGAGAGCGGGCACGTATCGGCAGAAGTCGCAGCCGATTGGCATCAGGCGCGGGCGCTGGCGCAGGGCTGCGTCATCGGCCATGTGGACCTGCTGGCGGTGCCCCGCGACTAGTCCTCAGCTGCAGTTCGTGACCTGGTTGGAGCAGATGCCGCGCCACCAACCGCGCTTGCCATCCCGGCTCTTGGTCAGCGCCCAGTTGGCGGAGCAGGCGTAGAGGCGCTCCAGCGTGCCGTCGATGGGCAGATTGCCGGAGGGGTCGGCCGCGTCATCGCCGGGCGGGATGTCTTTGGAATCGACGTTCGGCGCCTGATGCAGGCGCATGACAGGCATCTGCGTGTTGGCATAGGCGCCGCCCGCCTTGTCCGCCGGAATCCAGCCGGCGCCCTTGTAGGTCTTCGGGTACGAGCGCGGCGGCGGATCATCGTAAGGCGCGCCGGGCGGGGTGGCGTTGCGAATGCGGAACCAGCCGTCCTTGTAGCCGGTGATCTCGAACTCCGCGTGCCAGCTGTCGTCCTCGCCCTGTCCGGACTCGGGCGTGTGGCGCGGCGGGGCAAGGGTGCCGACCACCTTCGCCGTGGCCGAAGGCGCGGCGCGCACGGCAAGGCCCTTGCGGCTGATGTCGATGGACCATGCCTTGATCCGGCAGGGCTCGACACCCGGCTCCGCCTTCTGCTTCGCCAGAACGGCGAGGATATCCGCCTGCTCCTCCGCGAAGGGATCGTCCCCGGCCGGGTCCTGAGGGGTGCGCGGGCGTACGGTGGCGGAGACGACCTTCCGGGCATCGCCCTCAGGCGTCAGCGTCACCTCCAGCACCTGCCCGGGCGCGAAGGCGCTGCCCGGTGTCCTGGGATCATCCGCCCCGGCGGGAAAGACGGCGATCAGCGCCGTCTGGCCCAGCTCCCCCGTGCGCAGAACGCGGCCGGCCACCAGCGTCTTCGGCAGTTGCGCGGTGGCGGCGGCGACCCACGCCGGGTCTTCCGCGCGGGCCTCGCCCGCCAGCACAGGCACGGCAAGCGCGAGGAGGACGAGGCGCCTCATTGGGGCGCGATGATCTTCAGCGGGGTCGTGTAGGGCTCGACCCGCAGGCTGTCATTGCCGAGGATGCTCACGCGCGCCACCGGCGCCTGCTCCAGCGCCCCGTCGGCGGCCTTGCGCACCGCATAGCGCCAGAGCGTCACCTCGCCTTTCCCCTTCAGCGCCTTGCCGATGGCGGTGACATCGCTGCCGCCGAGGGCCGCCACATCCTGCGGCGAGAGGCCGACGACGATCTCGTCCTTCATCGTGACGATCTTGAACAGCGGCGTCGTTTCCGCAGCGAAGGCCGCTCCGGAGAGGGCCAGAAGCGTCCCTGCGGCCAGCGAGAGGGAGAAGAGGCGTCGGGAAGACAGGGTCATTGCGGCGATCCTCGGGATGGCGCACGGCGGCGCTCAAGGCCGACATTTCCCGAGGAACGGCGGATTCGCAACCGCCGCGTGCCGAAACGGCAGCAGGGCGGCAGAGCGCTACCGCACAGGCGCGAAAGACCTCATTCCAGCCCGGCGATGGCCCGTGCGAAATCCCGCGCCGCAAAGGGCTGGAGGTCGTCCTGCCCCTCGCCCACGCCGATGAGATGGATGGGCAGCTTGTGCTTCGCCGCGATGGCCACAAGGATGCCGCCGCGCGCCGTGCCGTCGAGCTTGGTCATCACGAGGCCGGTGACACCGGCGATGCGCGCAAACGCCTCCACCTGAGACAGCGCGTTCTGGCCCACGGTGGCGTCGAGCACGAGGAGCACCGCGTGCGGGGCGGTGGGCTCCTGCTTCCTGATGACCCGCACCACCTTTTCCAGCTCGGCCATCAGCTCGGCGCGGTTCTGCAGGCGACCGGCGGTGTCGATCATCAATATGTCGGCGTTCTGGGTCCGCGCCTCGGTGATGGCGTCATGGGCGACGCCCGCCGCATCGGCGCCCTGCTCGCGGGCGATGACGGTGGCGCCGGTGCGCTCGCCCCACACCTTCAGTTGCTCGATGGCGGCGGCGCGGAAGGTGTCGCCGGCGGCCAGCACCACCTTGCGGCCCTCGGCGCGCCACTGGGAGGCGAGCTTGCCGATGGTGGTGGTCTTGCCCGATCCGTTGACTCCCACCATCAGCAGGATGAACGGCTTGTGCGCGGTGTCCACCACCAGCGGCGTCGCCACCGGGGCGAGGATGCGCTCCACCTCGGCGGCGATGAGGCTCTTCACCTCCTCGGCCGAGATCATCTTGTCGTGCCGGCCGCGCCCCACGTCCTCGACGATGCGCATGGAGGTCTCGACGCCGAGGTCGGCGCGGATCAGCACCTCCTCCAGCTCCTCCAGCGTCGCCGCATCGAGCTTGCGCTTGGAAACAAGGTCGGTGATGCCCTGCCCAAGGCTGGAGGCGGTGCGGGCAAGGCCCGAGGCGAGGCGGCTCCAGAAGCCCTTGCGCGGCTCCGGGGCCGGAGCGGGAGCGACGGGTTCGGGCGACGGCGGGGGAAGATCGGGCGGAGGAGCTTCGGGCGCGACGGCCGGGGTCGGCTCAGGAGCGGGAATTTCGACCGGCTCAGGCTCAGCCGCTGTGACGGGCTCCGGCGCAGCCTCGGCAAGCGCCTCGGGTTCGGCGGGCTCAAGCGCGGGTGCTTCGACGGGCGACGCGGCGACGGGCTCCGGCACCGGCGGCGCGGCAGGCTCCGCCGCAGCGCTCTCCACCGAGGTCGGCAGCGGTACATCCGGCGCAACAAGCGCGGGCGCGGCTTCCGCCGCATCGGGAACAGGCGCGTCGGGCGGCGGCGCTACCGGCGTTTCGGCCGCGGGCTCGCCCTTCAGCCAGCCCCAGAAGCCGCGCTTCTTCTTGTCGTTTCCGCCGTCCTGCTGGCTCATGCCCGAGATCCCATGAAATGTGTCACGCCGCGATGAGCCGCGCGCCGTCGTGCCCGGCGATCCTGAGATCGGCGAGGCTGCCGCGCACGGCTGCGCCCGAGAGGCGCACCGGGGTGAAATGTTCGGTATGTCCGCGCCCGCCGGCTTCCACCAGCACGGTGCGGCGGCGGCCGACTTCGGCCGACAGGTGCCGGCGCAGCAGCCCTGCCCCGGTCTCGCGCAGCCGCGCCGCGCGCTCGGCCACCAGCGCCGGGGCGAGTTGCGGCATGCGGGCCGCCGCCGTGCCCGGTCGGGCGGAATAGGGGAAGGCGTGGAGGAAGGCGAGGCCCGCCTCCTCCGCGAAGTCGCGCGTGGCGCGGGCCTGCGCCTCGGTCTCGGTGGGAAAGCCGGCGATGATGTCGGCGCCCAGCACCACGTCCGGCCGCGCCTGCCGCAGCGCGGCGATGAAGGCCAGCGCCTCGGCCCGGCTGTGGCGGCGCTTCATGCGCTTCAGGATGAGGTCGTCGCCGGACTGGAGCGAGAGGTGCAGATGCGGCATCAGCCGCTCCTCCTCGGCGAGGGCGCGCATCAGTTCGGCATCCGCCTCCACCGCGTCGATGGAGGAGAGGCGCAGCCGCTTCAGCTCCGGCACGCCGGCCAGCACCGCCCGCACCAGCCGCCCGAGGGTCGGCGCGCCCGGAAGGTCGGCGCCATAGGCGGTGAGATCGACGCCGGTCAGCACCACCTCGCCATGGCCGCTTGCGACGAGCCGCGCCACCTGCGCCACCACCGCACCCATGGGCACGCTGCGCGAGGGGCCGCGCCCGAACGGGATGATGCAGAAGGTGCAGCGGTGGTCGCAGCCGTTCTGCACCTCCACGAAGGCACGCGTATGCCCCTCGAACCGGTCGGCGAGATGGGGCGTCGCTTCGCGCACGGCGGAGATGTCCTGGACCTGCACCTTCTGCTCGGCGCTGATGCCGAAATCGAGGGCGGTACGGGCGCTGGCCCAGCTCGCGGTCGAAACCTTCTCGGCGTTGCCGAGCACCAGATCCACCTCGTCCATGACGGCGAAGGTGGCGGGCTCGGTCTGGGCGGCGCAGCCGGTGACGATGACCCGGAGCGCGGGATCGCGCCGGCGGGCACGGCGGATGGCCTGGCGCGCCTGCCGCACGGCCTCGGCCGTCACGGCGCAGGTGTTCACCACGAAGGCGCGCTCAAGCCCCGCGGCCGCGGCGGCGCGGGCGATACCGTCACCTTCCAGCGCATTCAGGCGACAGCCGAAATTGACCACCTCGACGCCGGCTTGCACGCCCGGTCCCTCCGCCATCAGGCGGCCTCCCCCAGCATGGCAGGGGTGAGGGTGCCGGCGAACTCGTGCTCCACCGGCCCGGTCATCAGCACGTGACCGTCGCTCTCACGCCATTCGATCTCCAGCGGCCCGCCGGGCAGCGTCACCGTGACGGCCCGACCGGTGCGGCCCGTGCGAACGGCGGCGACGCCGGTGGCGCAGGCGGCGGTGCCGCAGGCCCGGGTGCGGCCGGCGCCGCGTTCCCACACATGCAGCAGGATGCGATCCGGCGCGGTGAGGCTGGCGAAGGAGATGTTGGCGCGCTCAGGAAACAGCGGATGGTGCTCCAGCGCGGCGCCGAGACCTTCCACATCCATGGCGTCGGCATCGTCGACGAAGAAGATGGCGTGGGGGTTGCCCATGCTCACCATCACCGCCGGCCCGAGAGTCTCGAAGCCGGGGACGAGGACGGAAGCGGTATCGCCCACCTCATGGGCCAGCGGAATGTCGCGCCAGCCGAGGCGGGGTGCGCCCATGTCCACCTTCACCTGCCCATCCGGGCGCACGGTGCAGTCGAGCAGCCCCGCCTCGCTCTCGAACAGGACGTGGGGCGTGCCGGTGCGCTCGGCCTCCAGCGCGGCGATGCAGCGGGTGCCGTTGCCACAGGCGGCGGAAAGCGAGCCGTCATTGTTGAGGATGCGCACGAAGGCGGCGGTGTCGTCGCGGCGCGGGGGATAGAGCACCATGGCCTGATCGAACGGCAGCACCGACGGCCGCGCCAGCGCCCGCGCGGCGGCGGGCGGCACCTCCACCGGATCGGCGCGCAGGTCGAGGACGAGGATCTCGTTGCCGAGACCATTCATCTTCACGAAGGGGCGGTGGCTGAGCGGGTTCACGGGCGTCCGGGCTGTCCGACAAGGTCTTTGCCCTATATGGCGCCGTTCCGTCCATCACACCACCCCCGCGCCGCCCGCAAGGCGCCGCAATCACGCCGAACTGCGCCATGAGAACATGCTAGACAGAGTGCGTCGCGGCCCTTCGGCCCGCGGGAGGATGGACGATGACGGGCGTTTGGGGGACGAGGCTCGGACGGGCGGCGGTTGTTTTCGGGCTCATGATGGCGCTGGCGGCTCCCGCGGTCGCGCAGGCGCCCAAGGATGCCCCGCAGCAGGATGCTCCGCAGAAGGGGCAGGACACGCTGACCCCGCCGCCGGTGGTGGACCCGAAGAAGGTGGAAACGACGCCCGTCACACCCGGCGCGCCCGCCGCATCCACCTTTGCGCCGGACGAACTGACGCTGTCGCCCGTGCCGGTGCTGACGCTCTCGGGCTCGTCCTCGTGGGAAGACGCCTATGACAAGCTGGTGGAGGCCGTCCGCAAGGCCGACACCGAGCTGAAGCGGCTGGGCCTGACGCGGGCCGGCCAAGTGTTCGTCATGTACACCACCAGCGACGACCGCGGCTTCGACTATGAGGTACAGGTGCCGTTCTCGGGCACCACCACGCAGAAGCCGGCGGAGCCCATGAAGCTCGGCGGCTCCTTCGCGGGTAAGGTTCTGCGGTTCGTCCATACCGGCTCGTTCGGCGACATGGACAACACCTACGAGCAGATCGCCAATTATCTCGACGAAAAGAACGTCGAGCAGAACGACCTCTACATCGAGCGCTACCGCACCGACCTCCTGACTGCTTCGCCCGAGGCGCTGGAGATCGAAATCCTCGTGCCCCTGCCCTGAGCACGCACCCCGAGAAAATAGAGCAACATCAAGGAACGACGGCGCCCGCGGATCTAACCTAGGGTCAAAGCGCCGCCACAAGGAGGGCCGCATGGGTGGCATATCCGTAAGAAACTGCGTCAAGGGGCGGACGGGAAACCTCTCGCGCATCGCACTCGCGGCGGTGTTCGGCTGGTCCACCATCTATCCCGCCCTCGCCCAGACCCCGCCTCCCGGCCCGCAGGGCGCACAGGGCTATCCGCAGGGAGGGCCTCCGGCCGTCCAGCCCGGCGCCGTCCCGCCGCCGCAGGGCCAGCCGCTGCCGCCGCCCCAGCCGGGCGATCAGGTGCAGCCGGCCTATTCGCTCAGCGAGCTCGAATATCTGCTCGGCCCGGTGGCGCTCTATCCGGACCCGCTGCTCGCCATCCTGTTCCCGGCGACCCTGTTCCCGGAACAATTGGTGGAAGCCTACAACTGGATCGTCGCCAATCCCGGCCTCGTGCAGGAGCGCAACTTCACGGCTGTGGATGCCTTCAACTGGGATTCCTCGGTGAAGGCGCTGGTCCGCTTTCCGGACGTGGTCACGCTCCTCCATGAGCACATGGAATGGTCGGAATCCCTCGGCCTCGCCTTCTCGACCCAGCCGCAGGACGTCTCCAACACCATCCAGATGCTGCGCGCCAAGGCGCAGGCCGTCGGCAACCTGCAGACGACGCCGCAGCAGGTGGTGACGACGCAGGAAGTGCCCGCCAGCAGCGGCGGCAGCGGCCCGGCGCGCACCATCTATATCCAGCCGGCGGATCCCGAGCGGATCTACGTGCCGGCCTATGACAGCTCGGAGGTGTTCACCACCTTCGCCACCGGTGCGCTCGCGTTCGGCGCCGGCGTGCTGGTCGGCTCCTACTGGAACAACAACTGGGGCTGGAACAACCGGCCGTGGAATTCGGTGTGGGTCGTGCCGCCGCGCTGGGTGCGCCCGCCCTACTGGGGTCCGGGCTGGGGTGGCCGTCCGCCGGCATGGGGTCCGGGACCGTGGGTTCCCGGCCGTCCCGGCTTCCCGCCGCCGGTCCGTCCCGGCTGGCCGGGTGGCCCCGGAGGTCCCGGTCGTCCGGGCTGGCCCGGTGGTCCTGGTGGCCCCGGCGGTCCCGGTTGGCCGGGTGGACCGGGTGGACCGGGGGGACCCGGTCGTCCTGGCTGGCCTGGCGGACCCGGAGGACCTGGTGGTCCCGGCCGTCCCGGAATGCCCGGATATCCGGGTGGACCAGGCGTCGGTCCCGGCCGTCCCGGAATGCCGCTTGTTCCTGGAGCCCCCGGCCGTCCGGGCTATCCCGGTGGTCCGGGCCGTCCCGGCACGCCCGGCTATCCCGGTGGACCCGGCGTTGGTCCCGGCCGTCCCGGTATGCCCGTCGTTCCCGGCACGCCTGGCCGTCCGGGCTATCCCGGAGCGGGACCGGGTCGTCCCGGCTATCCCGGCACACCCGGCGTCGGCCCCGGCCGTCCCGGTCGCCCCGGCATGCCCGGCAATATCCCCGGCCAGCCCGGCGCGGGTCCGGGCCGTCCCGGATATCCCGGCACTCCCGGCGTCGGACCCGGTCGTCCGGGCCGTCCCGGCCAGCCCGGTGTTCCGGGTGCGGGACCGAACCGTCCCGGTTATCCGAATGCCGGCCCGAACCGGCCCGGCTATCCGAACGCGGGTCCCAACCGGCCCAACCGGCCGTCGGTCCAGCCGAACCGGCCGGCCAACCGTCCCGCCAACGTGCGGCCGCAGAACCGGCCGCAGCAGGTCCGCCCGCAGCAGCGGCCCCAGCAGATGCGGCCCCAGCAAAGGCCGCAGCAGATGCGCCCGCAACAACGGCCCCAGCAGATGCGGCCTCAGCAACGGCCGCAGCAGATGAGGCCCCAGCAGATGCGTCCGCAGCCGCGGGCCATGCCGCAGCAGCGGGCGGCGCCGCAGAACCGCCCGCGGCCCGGCCAGCGCTGAGCCCTAGACATTCCGCCCGGCTTCGGCCGGGCGGTTTGTTTCAGCGCCGCCGAAGACGGGGCAGAGCCCTTTCCTTCGGCGCGCGAATCTCCTTCACTGGACGCGTTGGGCCCGCGGTTGCACCGCGGTTCCTCGTGAGACCGGCCCCGTTCCGCCGGCCATCGCGGAGGGTTCAATGCCGCGACTGTTCACCGCCATCGAGATCCCCCCCGAGGTGGGGCTCGGCCTCTCCATGCTGCGAGGCGGGCTGTCCGGCGCGCGCTGGATCGATTCCGAGAACTATCACGTCACCCTGCGCTTCATCGGCGACGTGGACGACGCCACCGGCCGCGACATCATGCTGATGCTCGGGCAGGTGCGCCGCCCGGCCTTCGATATCGCGCTGGACGGGCTGGACCAGTTTGGCGGCCACAAGCCGCGCGCCGTGTTCGCGGCGGTGAAGGCCAATGCGGCGCTCATGGAATTGCAGGCCGAGCAGGAGCGCATCATGCAGCGGCTCGGCCTCGGTGCCGAGCGCAACTACAAGCCCCACGTCACCCTCGCCCGGCTGCGCGACGCGTCCTCACGGCAGGTGGCGGATTACCTTGCCGCGCGCGGCTCCTTCCGCACCCCGCCGTTCCACGTGCCGCGCTTCGTGCTGTTCTCCTCGCGGGATTCGGTGGGCGGCGGCCCCTACCTCGTCGAAGCGGCCTACCCTCTCCTGTAGGGCGCCCCTCTGTAGGACGACCCGCCTCTTGCAGCGCTGTGCGCGGTCCCCATTTCATTGGCATGACCACGCACACGCTGAACTCCGACGATTTCGACCGCCTCTCGGGCGCCGAGCGGGACAAGGCCGCGCAAGACGAGGCCAGCGTCCGCAAGGGCTTCTGGAAGAAGATGCGCGGCGCCGCCCGCCACGTCCCCTTCGCCGAGGACGCGGTGGCGAGCTATTACGCCGCCTTCGACCGCGAGACGCCGCTGCGCGTGCGGGCGACGCTGCTCGGCGCGCTGGCCTATTTCGTCCTGCCGTTCGACATCGCGCCGGATTTCCTGCCGCTCGTGGGCTTCGGCGACGATGCGGCCGTGCTGATGGGCGCGCTGAAGCTGCTCTCCGGCCACGTGAAGCCCGAGCATTATGAAGCGGCCAAGGCAGCCCTCGATCCCGACCATCAGGTGAGCGGGGAGGAAGGCCGCCCGGCCTGAGCTTCAGTCCGCCACGGTCAGTACGACCTTGCCCTTCACCCGGCGCCCGGAAATCTCGCCGAGGGCCTCGGCGCAGTGTTCCAGCGGGAAGGTCTTGTCCACGTGCGCGGAGATGCGCCCGTCGCGGGCATAGCCCATCAGTTCGGCCACCGCGTCGCGCAGCCAGCCGGGATTGGCCCGGGCATGGGCACCGAAGGCGACGCCGCGCATGTCGCAATTCTTCACCAGCAGCAGGTTGAGCGGGATCTTCGGGATTTCGCCTGCGGCGAAGCCCACCACCAGGAAGCGGCCGAGCGAGCCCAGCGCACGCAGGGCCTGCTCCGCCATGTCGCCGCCCACGGGGTCGTAGATCACGTCCAGCCCCTTCTCGCCGCCGAACGCC
The DNA here is from genome assembly GCF_041911315.1 of Xanthobacter sp. Classification (NCBI taxonomy): domain Bacteria; kingdom Pseudomonadati; phylum Pseudomonadota; class Alphaproteobacteria; order Hyphomicrobiales; family Xanthobacteraceae; genus Xanthobacter; species Xanthobacter sp. The sequence goes on from NZ_JAYRPE010000022.1 coordinate 82,153, forward strand.
TTGAGCGCGGCCTTGAGGTCGCCGGAGGCATAGTCGAAGCCTTCGTCCGCGCCGTGCTCCAGGGCGAAGCGCACCTTCTCCGGCGAGGAGGCGCAGGCGATGATGCGCGCCCCGAGCACCCGGCCGAGTTCCACCGCCGCAAGGCCGACACCGCCCGAGGCGCCGAGCACGGCGAGCCGCTCGCCGGCCTTCAGTTCACCGCGGTCGCGCAGGGCATAGAGCGCCGTACCGTAGGTGACGATGAGGCCGGCAGCCTTCACGAGGTCGACGTCGTCCGGAACCTTGGCCAGGAACTGGGCCGGTGCCGCGACATACGCGCGCGCCGCGCCGTAGGTCTGATAGCCGCACACCCGATCGCCCACGGCAAAGCCGGTCACGCCCGCGCCCAGCGCCGCCACATGGCCGGCATATTCCGCGCCGGGGGAGAAGGGCAGCTCGGGCTTCACCTGGTAGAGATCGCGGATGATGAGCGTGTCGAAGAAGTTGAGGCCGATGGCCGCGACCTTCACCAGAACCTCGCCGGGACCGGGCACCGGCTGCGGCACGTCGCGAATCTCGAGGGTTTCGGGGGCACCATGGCGCGCGCACACCACCGCTTTCATGAACGCTCCTTCTCTCCCGCGTGACGGGACCGGATTACCAAAAATTAACCCAAACGGGCGGAAGCACGGGGTAAACACGCCCTTCCGCGACGGCACCGGCCCCTTACGATCCCTGCGCCTTGCGCTTCACCGAGCGGCCGGACAGTCTCGCAAAGTCCCATGGCGCAACGAATCGGGCGGCTTCGCACGTCCGGCGCATTGAGCGGAGCCGAGCCTTTGGGTTAGGAAAACGCAAGACCACCCCGCCATTTTTTTGACCGCCTGCCTCGCTACCCGACAGCCGGCGGCCAGCCTGAAGTCCGATTGCCTTAAAGGGCCCCAGCGATTTAGGAGAAGCCATGACGCTTCCTCGTGTCCATCCTGCACTCCTGGGCGTGTTCCTCGCCTGCGCCGCAGCCGTCCCGGCCGTCGCGCAGGGTCAGCCTCAGTCGAAAGCGGTGGCGCAGTTCGGCGACTGGAGCGTCTACGTCTCCACCTCCAGTCCGAAGGTCTGCTACGCCATCTCCCAGCCGAAGACCCGCGCGCCCGAGGGCCTGAAGCGTGATCCGGCCTATTTCTTCATCTCCACCCGTCCCGGTGAGAACGTGAAGAACGAAGTGACCGTCACCATGGGCTTCCCCCTGAAGGAGGGCTCGGACGCCACCCTGACGGTCGGCAACGCGACGCTCCAGCTCTACACCAAGGATCAGGGCGCCTGGGTGCGCAACGTGGCGGACGAATCCAAGCTCGTGGAAGCCATGAAGCGCGGCAAGGACCTCACGGTCGCCTCCACCTCCCTGCGCGGCAACGTGACCACCGACAAATATTCGCTGGTCGGCCTCGGCCAGGCCATCGATCGGGTGGCGCAGGAGTGCAAGTGACGTCGTGCAAGTGACTTCGTGCACCTGACTTCGTGCACGTGAGTTTCAGGTGATGCGGAAGGGACGGGCCCAGCCCGTCCCGGAAATCACCGTCCCGATCATCACCGGCCGGGCAATCACCGCCCGGGAAGCTCCAGCACGCCGTTGGGGCTGAAGCGATCGATGATGGCCGGCAGGTGCTTGGCCAGGAGTTCCGGCAGCATCTCCGGCTGGAGGCCCAGCCCGTTCGCGATGGCGGTGAGGGGTTCGGCGCCGAGCGCGTTGACGATCTCGTCCGCGCTCACCGGCACGTTGGGGCCGGTGGACAGCCAGCTCTCCACCTCGTGGGCAAGCCCGGCCTCATGCAGTTGCGCCAGCACGCCCTCGATGCTGCCGTAGGGCGTCTTCGCCAGAGCGCCGTCGAGGATGCCGGGCAGCGCCGAGGCCATGGGGCCGCTGAGCAGCGTGTCGATGAGGGCGCCGGCGCCCTCCGGACCGGCGCGTCCGAGCATGTTGGAGAGCATGCTGCCCGCCATCTGATCGAACAGGCCCATCCCCATCTCCTCCTGCTGCGCTGCACGATGCGGCGCACTTCGGGTTGGTGTACCGGATCGCCCGAGCGGTGTCGATCTGGCGTGGATCGGTCACGAATGCCTGATCGCCTGCGGCTCCGCGCCGCTGGGACGGCGTGTGACCTATGCACGACGATCGTCAGCCGCTAACGGCTCGCAGGTGATGATCCCACTCCCTCTGTTCACGGCCCTCGCCCTCATGACCGCCGTCGCGGCCCTCGCCGTGCTGTGGCCGCTGTCGCGCGCCCGCACCATGAAGGCGACACGGGAGGCGGACCTCGCGGTTTATCGCGACCAGTTGGCCGAACTGGCCCGCGATGCCAAGTCCGGCCGCCTGCCCGCCGCCGAGGCGGAGGCCGCGCGCATCGAGGTGGCCCGGCGGATGCTGGCCGCCGACGCAGCGGCCGATGCCGCCTCCGCCGACCCTGCGGTCGCCGGCC
>NZ_JAYRPE010000023.1:0-42257 GCF_041911315.1 Xanthobacter sp.
AGATGGTGATGCCGGGCGACAACGTGTCGATGGACGTGCACCTGATCGTTCCGATCGCCATGGAGGAGAAGCTGCGCTTCGCCATCCGTGAAGGCGGCCGCACCGTCGGCGCCGGCGTCGTCGCTGCCATCATCGAGTGATCAACAAGAACGAAACGCGCTGCGCACCGGCGTGCGCGTTTCCTCTTCCTGGAGCCAATTGAGCCATGAACGGCCAGAACATTCGAATTCGCCTGAAGGCGTTCGATCACCGCATCCTCGATGCGTCGACGCGCGAGATCGTCGCCACGGCCAAGCGCACGGGCGCGCAGGTGCGCGGCCCGATCCCGCTGCCCACGCGGATCGAGAAGTTCACCGTCAACCGTTCGCCTCACATCGACAAGAAGTCGCGTGAGCAGTTCGAGATGCGCACCCACAAGCGCCTGCTCGATATCGTCGATCCGACGCCCCAGACGGTGGACGCGCTGATGAAGCTCGACCTCGCCGCCGGCGTTGACGTCGAAATCAAGCTCTGACGTGGTGCGAGGAGACACGACCATGCGGTCAGGCGTCATCGCACAGAAGGTCGGCATGACCCGCATCTTCACCGATGCTGGCGAGCACGTGCCGGTCACTGTGCTGAAGGTTGAGAGCTGCCAGGTGGTTGCCCACCGCACGCTCGACAAGAATGGCTACGTTGCGGTCCAGCTTGGTGCTGGCCGTCGCAAGCCCAAGAACGTGACCCGCGCCGAGCGCGGCCACTTCGCCGTGGCTCAGGTCGAGCCCAAGCGGAAGATGGCCGAGTTCCGCGTGCCGGAAGACGGGCTCATCCCCGTCGGTGCCGAGATCACCGCTGACCACTTCGTCGTGGGCCAGTATGTGGACGTCACCGGCACCACCATCGGCAAGGGTTTCGCCGGCGGCATGAAGCGCCACAACTTCGGTGGTCTTCGCGCGACGCACGGCGTTTCCATCTCGCATCGTTCGATCGGTTCGACCGGCGGCCGTCAGGACCCCGGCAAGACCTTCAAGAACAAGAAGATGCCCGGCCACATGGGTGACGTCACCGTCACCACCCAGAACCTGAAGGTCGTGATGACCGACGTCGAGCGCGGCCTCATCGCCGTCGAAGGCGCCGTTCCCGGCCACGCGGGTGGCTGGATCACCGTTCGCGACGCCGTGAAGAAGAGGTTGCCCGCCGAGGCCCCCAAGCCCGGCGCGTTCAAGCTCGGCAACGGTTCGGACGCGGCCCCCGCCGCCGAAGCCGCCAATGAGGAGGGCGCGTGATGGAACTCACCGTCAAGACGCTCGACGGCTCCGAAGCCGGCTCCGTGACCCTGTCGGACGCGATCTTCGGCCTCGAGCCGCGCGCCGACATCCTGCACCGTTGCGTCACCTGGCAGCTCTCGCGCCGCCAGGCCGGCACGCACCGCACCAAGGGCCGTTCGGAAATCAACCGCACGTCCAAGAAGCTGTACAAGCAGAAGGGCACCGGCAACGCCCGTCACGGCGCCGCGTCCGCTCCGCAGTTCCGCGGCGGCGGTCGTGCCTTCGGCCCGGTGGTGCGCTCGCACGCCATCGACCTGCCGAAGAAGGTCCGTGCCCTCGCGCTGAAGCATGCGCTCTCGTCGAAGGCGAAGGCCGAGCAGATCATCGTGCTCGACACCGCCAACCTCGCCGATCCCAAGACCAAGGCGCTCAAGGAGCGGCTTGAGAAGCTCGGCATCTCGTCCGTGCTGTTCGTGGACGGCGCCCAGGTGGAGCAGAACATCGCGCTCGCGGCGCGCAACCTGCCCTACGTGGACGTGCTGCCCATCCAGGGCATCAACGTCTATGACATCCTGCGCCGCGACACCCTGGTCCTGACCAAGGCCGCCGTGGATGCGCTGGAGGCGCGCTTCAAATGAGCTCGCGCAATATCGAACCGCGTCATTACGACGTGATCGTCTCGCCCGTCATCACCGAGAAGGCGACGACCGCGAGCGAGCAGAACAAGGTTGTCTTCAACGTCGCGAAGACTGCCACCAAGCCTTCCATCAAGGAGGCCGTGGAGAAGCTTTTCGACGTGAAGGTGAAGAGCGTGAATACGCTGGTCCGCAAGGGCAAGACGAAGATCTTCAAGGGCCGCAAGGGCGTCCAGAGCGACGTCAAGAAGGCGGTCGTGACCCTCGAAGAGGGCCAGAAGATCGACATCACCACGGGCCTCTGAGAGCCGAGGGGAACGGAATAAGACCATGGCGCTGAAGCATTTCAAGCCGGTCACGCCGAGCCTTCGCCAGCTCGTGATCGTGGACCGCTCCGGCCTCTACAAGGGCAAGCCGGTCAAGACCCTGACCGAGGGCAAGAGCTCCTCGGGCGGACGCAACAACAATGGCCGCATCACCGTCCGCTTCCGCGGCGGCGGCCACAAGCAGACCTATCGTCTGGTCGACTTCAAGCGCCTCAAGCGCGGGATGCCGGCGACGGTGGAGCGGCTGGAATACGATCCGAACCGCACCTCGTTCATCGCCCTCCTCAAGTACGAGGACGGTGAGCTGGCCTACATCCTGGCGCCGCAGCGTCTGGCGGTGGGCGATCAGGTGATCGCCGGCGACAGCGTGGACGTGAAGCCCGGCAATGCCGGCCCGCTGTCCTCGCTCCCGGTGGGCACGATCGTGCACAACGTCGAGCTGAAGATCGGCAAGGGTGGCCAGATCGCCCGCTCCGCCGGCACCTACGCGCAGATCGTGGGTCGCGACGAGGGCTACGTGATCGTGCGCCTGAACTCCGGCGAGCAGCGCCTCGTGCACGGTGCGTGCTACGCCACCGTGGGCGCGGTCTCCAACCCGGACCACATGAACATCTCGCTGGGCAAGGCGGGTCGCAGCCGCTGGCTCGGGCGGATGCCGCATAACCGCGGTGTCGTCATGAACCCGGTCGATCACCCGCACGGCGGCGGCGAAGGCCGTACCTCGGGCGGCCGTCATCCGGTCACGCCCTGGGGTATCCCGACCAAGGGCAAGAAGACCCGCAGCAACAAGGCGACGGACAAGTTCATCGTGTCCAGCCGCCACAAGCGCAAGAAGTGAGGGCCTGAGCTATGTCTCGCTCTGTCTGGAAGGGCCCGTTCGTCGACGGCTACATGCTGAAGAAGGCGGAAGCTGCCGCGGGCTCGGGCCGCCGCGATGTGATCAAGATCTGGAGCCGGCGCTCCACCATTCTGCCCCAGTTCGTGGGCTTAACCTTCGGCGTCTACAACGGTCACAAGCACGTGCCCGTGAATGTCACCGAGGACATGATCGGCCAGAAGTTCGGCGAGTTCGCTCCGACGCGGACTTACTACGGGCACGCGGCCGACAAGAAGTCGAAGCGGCGGTGATCGGTCATGGGTAAGCAGGCAAAGCCCCGCGCGCTCGCGGACAACGAAGCCAAGGCGGTGGCGCGCAACCTGCGCGTCTCGCCCCAGAAGCTCAACCTGGTCGCGGGCCTGATCCGCGGCAAGAAGGTGGCGACGGCGCTCGCCGATCTCGAGTTCTCTCACAAGCGGATCGCCCGCGACGTGAAGAAGTGCCTCGAGAGCGCGATCGCCAACGCCGAGAACAACCACGAGCTGGATGTCGACGATCTCATCGTCGCCGAAGCCCACGTGGGCAAGGGACTGGTCATGAAGCGGTTCTCGCCGCGGGCGCGCGGTCGCGCCTCGCGCATCGAGAAGCCCTTTGCCCACATCACCATCGTGGTGCGGGAAGTCGAGGAGCGGGCCTGATGGGTCAAAAGGTCAATCCGGTCGGGCTCCGGCTCGGCATCAACCGCACGTGGGACAGCCGCTGGTTCGCCAACAAGGGCGAATACGGCAAGCTGCTCCATGAGGACATCAAGATCCGCGAGATGCTGATGAAGCAGCTCAAGCAGGCGGCGGTGTCCAAGGTGGTGATCGAGCGCCCGCACAAGAAGTGCCGCGTGACCATCTACTCGGGTCGTCCGGGCGTGGTCATCGGCAAGAAGGGCGCGGACATCGACAAGCTGCGCAAGAAGGTCTCCGAGATGACCAACTCGGAAGTCTTCATCAACATCGTCGAGATCCGGAAGCCGGAAATCGACGCGCGCCTTGTCGCCGAGTCCATCGCCCAGCAGCTGGAGCGCCGCGTGGCCTTCCGTCGCGCCATGAAGCGCGCCGTGCAGTCCGCCATGCGCCTCGGCGCGGAGGGCATCCGCATCAATTGCTCGGGCCGTCTCGGCGGCGCTGAGATCGCGCGCCTCGAATGGTACCGCGAAGGCCGCGTTCCGCTGCACACCCTGCGTGCGGACGTGGACTACGGCACCGCCACCGCCTTCACCACCTACGGCACCTGCGGTGTCAAGGTGTGGGTGTTCAAGGGCGAGATCCTCGAGCACGACCCCATGGCGCAAGACAAGCGCCAGGCCGAACAGGAAGCTGGTCCGTCGTCGCGTCCCCAGCGTCGCGAGCGCGGTGACCGCGATCGTGGCGACCGCGGCGACCGCGGCTCCCGGGCTTGACGGCCGGCTAGAGAGAAGGCGATCAAGCCATGCTGCAACCCAAGCGCACCAAGTTCCGCAAGCAGTTCAAGGGACGCATTCACGGCGTTGCCAAGGGCGGCACGGAATTGAACTTCGGCGAGTTCGGCCTTAAGGCCGTCGAGCCGGAGCGCGTGACTGCCCGCCAGATCGAGGCGGCCCGCCGCGCGCTCACCCGCCACATGAAGCGCGCCGGACGCGTCTGGATCCGGGTGTTCCCCGACGTCCCGGTGTCGGCCAAGCCCACGGAAGTCCGTATGGGCAAGGGCAAGGGCGCGCCCGAGTATTGGGCGGCCCGCGTCAAGCCGGGCCGTATCATGTTCGAGATCGATGGGGTAAGCGTCGAGCTCGCTCGCGAGGCGCTGACCCTCGCGGCGGCCAAGCTGCCCATCAAGACGCGCTTCATCCAGCGCATCGCCGAGTGAGGAGAGGCTCATGAAAGCCGAGGACGTTCGGGCCCTCAGCCCCGATCAGCTCGCTGATGAGCTGCTGAAGCTGAAGAAGGAGCAGTTCAACCTGCGCTTCCAGAAGGCGACAGGCCAGCTCGAGAATACCGCGCGGTCCAAGCAGATCCGCCGCGACATCGCGCGGATCAAGACCGTGCAGACCGACAAGCGCACCGGTTCGCCGGTGCAGAAGGCGAAGTGAGGAAGCGATGCCGAAGCGCGTGCTCCAGGGCGTCGTGGTGAGCGACAAGACTGACAAGACCGTGGTGGTCCGGGTGGAGCGGCGCTTCACCCACCCGCTGCTCAAGAAGACCGTGCGCCGGTCCAAGAAGTATCATGCCCACGATGAGGCCAATAACTGGCACGTGGGCGATACGGTGTGGATCGAGGAGCACCGTCCGATCTCGAAGCTGAAGAACTGGATCGTGATCCAGGGCGAAAAGCGCGCCGAGGTCTGATAAGAGAGTTTCCCGTCCGGATGGATCGTCCGGCCGGGAGGGCTCCGGTGCCGGGTCCGTCGATCGTCCCAAGGGGGATCGAGTGGAGACCGCACCGCGGCAACACCGTGTTCCGATGAGCGGGCACGGCGAACAAGGGTTGAGGCAATGCCGGTGCGCCGGCGGCGCTGGATGACGAGAACAGGTGCGTCATGATCCAGATGCAGACCAATCTCGACGTGGCGGACAATTCCGGCGCCCGTCGCGTCATGTGCATCAAGGTACTTGGCGGCTCGAAGCGGAAGTATGCCCACGTCGGCGACATCATCGTGGTGTCCGTCAAGGAGGCGATCCCGCGCGGCCGCGTGAAGAAGGGCGACGTGATGAAGGCCGTGGTGGTTCGCACCGCCAAGGACATCCGTCGCGTGGACGGCTCGGTCATCCGCTTCGACAAGAACGCGGCCGTGCTGATCAACAACAACAAGGAGCCGGTGGGCACCCGCATCTTCGGACCGGTTCCGCGCGAGCTGCGCTCCAAGAACCACATGAAGATCATCTCGCTGGCGCCGGAGGTGCTGTGATGGCCGCGAAGATCAAGAAGGGCGACAAGGTCGTCGTCCTCGCCGGCCGCGACAAGGGCCGCACCGGCGAGGTCATTCAGGTGATGCCGAAGGACGAGAAGGCTCTCGTGCGCGGCGTGAATATCGTGAAGCGTCACCAGCGCCAGTCGGCGAACCAGGAAGGCGGGATCATCTCCAAGGAGGCTCCCATCCACCTGTCGAACGTCGCCATTGCCGACCCCAAGGACGGCAAGCCGACCCGCGTCGGCTTCGAGGTGCTGGATGACGGACGCAAGGTCCGCGTGGCCAAGCGTTCCGGGGAGAGGATCGATGGCTGAGGCGACCTACAACGCGCGGCTGCGCACCTTCTATGAAGAGGTGGTGCGGCCGAAGATGATCGAGCAGTTCGGCTACAAGAACCCCATGGAAGTGCCGGTCATCGACAAGATCGTCATCAACATGGGCGTGGGCGAAGCCACCGCCGACACCAAGAAGGTGACGACCGCCGCCGCGGACCTCGCCCAGATCGCCGGCCAGAAGCCGGTCATCACCCGGGCCCGCAAGGCGATCTCGAACTTCAAGCTGCGCGAGAACCAGCCGGTCGGCGCGAAGGTCACCCTTCGCAAGACCCGCATGTACGAGTTCATGGACCGCCTCGTGACCGTGGCTCTGCCCCGCGTCCGCGACTTCCGCGGCCTGAACCCGAAGAGCTTCGACGGCCGCGGCAACTATGCCATGGGCGTGAAGGAGCACATCGTGTTCCCCGAGATCAACTACGACCGCGTCGAGCAGATCTGGGGCATGGACATCATCGTGTGCACCACGGCGAAGACCGATGAGGAAGCGCGCGCGCTTCTGAAGGCCTTCAACTTCCCCTTCCGCCAGTGAGCGGGTATGAGAGGCGCTTCGCTCGAAGCGCCTCTTCGGTTCCGGCTCATGGCCGGGGCCGGACGACGAGACGAGTGAGGATGTGATTTTCCGGCCGTGAGGGGCTCAGGTCGAGCTGCTCAGACGCGGAGAACAGGAGCTTAAGATGGCGAAGAAAAGCGCGATCGAGACGAACGAGCGCCGCCGCAAGCTGGCCACCGGCCAGGCGGCGAAGCGCGCGCGTCTGAAGGCGATCGTGAATGACAAGACCCTGCCGATCGAGGAGCGCTTCCAGGCGACCCTCAAGCTGGCGGAAATGCCGCGCAACGGCGCGAAGATCCGGATCCGCAACCGCTGCGAGGTGACTGGCCGTCCGCGTGCCTTCTACCGCAAGCTCAAGATGAGCCGTATCGCGCTGCGCGAGCTGGGTAACCAGGGCATGGTTCCTGGCCTCGTGAAGTCGAGCTGGTGAGGAGGGAACGATGGCTGTAACTGATCCCATCGGCGATCTGATCACCCGCATCCGCAACGCCCAGATGCGCCGCAAGGACAAGACCTCGACCCCCGGCTCGCGTCTGCGCGCCTCGGTCCTCGATGTCCTGCGCGACGAGGGCTACATCCGCGGCTACACCTCGACCGACCACGGCAACGGCCGGACCGAGTTCGAGATCGAGCTGAAGTATTTCGACGGAACGCCGGTGATCCGCGAGATCTCCCGCGTGTCGAAGCCCGGCCGTCGCGTCTATGCGGCGGTCAAGAACCTTCCCCGCGTCGCCAACGGTCTCGGCATCGCCGTCGTCTCCACGCCCCAAGGCGTGATGGCCGACCACGAAGCCCGCGACAAGAACGTCGGCGGCGAAGTGCTCTTCACCGTGTTCTGACGACGGAGGACAAGATGTCGAAGATCGGCAAGCTGCCCGTCGCCATTCCGGCCGGCGTCACCGCCAGCCTGGACGGACAGACGGTGAAGGTAAAGGGCCCCAAGGGCGCCCTGGAAGTGATCCTGGTGGAAGAGATCGCCGCCAAGATCGAGGGCTCGGAAATCAAGCTCTCGATGAACGGCGAGACCTCCCGTCACAAGGCCATGTGGGGCATGTCCCGCACGCTGGTCTCCAACCTGGTCGAAGGCGTGACCAAGGGCTTCGAGAAGAAGCTCGAGATCACCGGCGTCGGCTACAAGGCGGCGGTGCAGGGCAAGAACCTGAACCTCTCGCTCGGCTACAGCCACGACGTGATCTACGCGATCCCCGAGGGCATCCAGATCGTCACCCCCAAGCCCACCGAAGTGGTGGTCACGGGCATCGACCGCCAGAAGGTCGGCCAGGTGGCGGCGGAGATCCGCGAGTTCCGTGGCCCCGAGCCCTACAAGGGCAAGGGCGTCAAGTATGCCGGCGAATTCATCTTCCGCAAGGAAGGCAAGAAGAAGTGACGGAGGCGAACCATGGCTAAGGATTTGGAGGCGCAGGCGCGCCGCAAGGCCAAGGTGCGCCGTGCGATCCGCGTTGCTGCGAACGGGCGTCCGCGCCTGTCGGTGCACCGGACCTCGCAGCACATCTATGCGCAGGTCATTGACGACGCGAAGGGCGAGACTCTCGCCGCCGCGTCGAGCCTTGAGAAGGACCTGCGCGGGTCGCTGAAGACCGGTGCGGACACCGAGGCCGCCAAGACGATCGGCAAGCTTGTTGCCGAGCGGGCGATGGCCAAGGGCGTGACTGCGGTCGTCTTCGATCGTGGCGCATACATCTATCATGGGCGCGTCAAGGCGCTCGCTGAGGGCGCCCGCGAAGGCGGCCTTCAGTTCTGACGCAAGGACGAGCGAACATGGCCCGTGAACGGGAACAGCGCCACGAGCGCGAGGACCGCGACAATACGTTCGTGGACAAGCTGGTCCACATCAACCGCGTCGCCAAGGTGGTGAAGGGCGGCCGTCGTTTCGGCTTCGCTGCCCTGGTGGTGGTGGGTGACCAGAAGGGCCGCGTCGGCTTCGGCCACGGCAAGGCCCGTGAGGTGCCGGAGGCGATCCGCAAGGCCACCGAGAGCGCCAAGCGCGCTCTCATCCGCGTGCCGCTGCGCGAAGGCCGGACCCTGCATCACGACGTGCATGGTCACCACGGCGCCGGCAAGGTGGTGCTTCGCGCCGCCCCGGCGGGTACCGGCATCATCGCCGGCGGCCCGATGCGCGCGGTGTTCGAAACCCTCGGCATGCACGATGTGGTGGCGAAGTCCTTCGGGTCTTCCAACCCCTACAACATGGTGCGCGCCACCTTCGACGCCCTGAAGAACCAGGACTCGCCGCGCTCCGTCGCTGCGCGTCGCGGCATCAAGGTCTCCCAGCTCCAGTCCCGCCGCCGCGTCGAAGACGCGGAAGCGACCGACTGAGCGGCGCAGGCCGAAGGATAGGATTGCGCCATGAGCGACAAGACCATCACCGTGGAGCAGATCGGCTCGCCGATCCGCCGCCCGTTCGACCAGGAGGCCACTCTCGTCGGTCTCGGGCTGAACAAGCGGCACCGCCGCTCCACTCTCAAGGATACCCCGGCCGTCCGCGGCATGATCGCCAAGGTCGCCCACCTCGTCCGTGTGGTCGAGTGAGGAGCGGGACATGAAGCTCGACGAAATCAGGGACAATCCCGGCGCCCGCAAGAAGCGGATGCGCGTGGGCCGGGGCATCGGCTCCGGCAAGGGTAAGACCGCAGGTCGCGGCGTGAAGGGCCAGAAGGCCCGGACCGGCGTCGCCATCAAGGGCTTCGAGGGCGGCCAGATGCCGCTGCATCGTCGCCTGCCGAAGCGCGGCTTCCACAACATCTTCCGCCTGGACTACAACGAGGTCTCCCTCGCCAAGATCCAGGCTGCGGTCGATGCCGGCCGTCTCGACGCGGGCCAGCCCGTGACCGAGGCCGCCCTCGTCGCCGCCGGCGTGCTGCGCCGGGTGAAGGATGGTGTGCGCGTGCTCGGCACCGGTGAGCTCTCCGCCAAGGTGACGCTGGAGGTGGCCTACGCCACCAAGTCCGCCGTCGCTGCCGTGGAGAAGGCCGGTGGCTCGGTGAGCATGCTCGCGGCGGCCGTCGAGGCCGAGTGAGCCGAGGCTGATCCGGAACAGGGGACGGCGCGGGGCTTCATGCCGCCGCGCCGAACCCATGTTCGGACCAACCTCTTGCGGATGCCCGGCCCAAGGCCGGGTCTTCGCGTCTCGGGCGTCCGTTCTGGCGCTCGGGTTCAGGTGACGCTCCGGTGCCGCCGAAGGTGTGACGGGCGCGATGGCCCTCTTGGCCTCAAGCGCCCGAGTCGGGATCGCTCCCGCGCGCCCGGGCGGCGCGCCACCGGGCGGAACCGGCTTTCCTGCCGGCCTGCGGCCTTCCGTCGCGCCGGCCCCAGTTTGCCCCAACGCTCCGTTCCGGACCTTCCGTCCAGGACGCGCCCGGGCAGCGGCCCATGGCACTCCCGCCAAGGGTCCAGCGCCTCGGCAAGGGAGCCTGGTACCGGACCGTCGGCGGGGAGCCCTTGTCCCTCCGCCCGGTCCCTCTGCCTTGGCACCCGAGCGTTGCGCCCTCATATAAGGGCCGCCCACCAGGGTGGCGTCCATCGGAGCAAGGCATGGTCTCGGCGGCGGAACAACTCGCGGCGAACCTCAATTTCGGTGCCCTCGGCAAGGCCGAGGAGCTGAAGAAGCGCATCTGGTTCACCCTCGGCGCGCTTCTCGTCTATCGGCTCGGCACCTACATCCCCATGCCCGGCATCAATCCGGACGCGCTGGCGGACGTCTTCAAGAACGCCCAGCAGGGAATCATCGGCCTCTTCAACATGTTCTCGGGCGGCGCTGTGCAGCGCATGGCCATCTTCGCCCTGAACATCATGCCGTACATCTCCGCCTCCATCATCATCCAGCTCCTCACCAGCGTCTCGCCGACGCTGGAGGCGCTGAAGAAGGAAGGCGAGGCGGGCCGCAAGCAGCTCAACCAGTACACCCGCTACCTCACCGTGGTGCTGGCCCTGTTCCAGGCCTACGGCATCGCCGTCGGCCTCGAGGGCTCGGGCAGCGTGGTGGCGGAGCCGGGCTGGTTCTTCCGCATCTCCACGGTCCTGACGCTTACCGGCGGCACCATGTTCCTGATGTGGCTGGGTGAGCAGATCACCTCGCGCGGCATCGGCAACGGCACCTCGCTCATCATCTTCGCCGGCATCGTCGCCGAGCTGCCCGGCGCTTTCGTGCGCACGCTGGAACTCGGCCGCGAGGGCGCCATCTCCACGGTGGTGATTCTCGGCATGCTGGTGATGGCCGTGGTGGTCATCGCCTTCATCGTGTTCATGGAGCGCGCCCAGCGCCGGCTGCTGATCCAGTATCCCAAGCGCCAGGTGGGCAACCGCATCTATGAGGGCCAGTCCTCGCATCTGCCGCTGAAGCTGAACACGTCGGGCGTCATCCCGCCGATCTTCGCCTCCTCGCTGCTGCTCATTCCCACCACCATCGCCAGCTTCATGCAGGGCTCGGGGCCGGAGTGGCTGCAGACCGTCACGACCTACATCGGCCACGGGCGCCCGCTCTACATGGTGCTGTATGTGGCGCTGATCGTGTTCTTCTGCTTCTTCTACACCGCGATCGTGTTCAATCCGGTGGAGACGGCGGACAATCTGAAGAAGCACGGCGGCTTCATTCCCGGCATCCGTCCGGGCGAGCGCACGGCCGAATACATCGACTACGTGCTCACCCGCATCACCGTCGTGGGCGCCGCCTACATTGCGGCGGTTTGCCTCTTCCCCGAACTGCTGATTTCCTACGCCTCTCTTCCGTTCTATTTCGGAGGAACGTCGCTTCTGATCGTGGTCAGCGTGACCATGGACACCGTGTCCCAGATCCAGGGACATCTGTTGGCCCACCAGTACGAAGGACTGGTCAAGAAGGCCAAGCTGCGCGGGGGGAGGAGGAAGTAATATGAGGCTGGTGCTGTTGGGCCCGCCCGGGGCAGGCAAGGGAACTCAGGCACAGCGGCTGGTGGCCCGTCACGGCATCGTCCAGCTTTCCACCGGAGACATGCTGCGCGCGGCGGTTGCCGCGGGTACGCCGGTGGGGCTGAAGGCGAAGGCGGTGATGGATGCCGGCGGGCTGGTCTCCGACGAGATCGTCATCGGCATCATCGCCGAGCGCATCGGCGAGGCGGACGCGAAGAATGGTTTCATCCTCGACGGCTTCCCGCGCACGGTGGCGCAGGCCGAGGCGCTGGACCATCTGCTCACCGAGAAGGGCCTCAAGCTCGACGCGGTGATCGAGCTGGTGGTGGACCAGGAAAAGCTGGTCAACCGCATCCTCAACCGCGCCGCCGAGGCCGCCGCCAAGGGCGAGCCGGTGCGCAAGGATGATGATCCGGTGGTCTTCAAGACCCGCCTTGAGGCCTACAATCGCGACACCGCTGTCGTGGCGCCCTACTACAAGGCGCGCGGCCAGCTGAAGCAGATCGACGGCATGGCGCCCATCGATCAGGTCACCGCCGCCATCGACGGGGTGCTCGCCGAGGCGGTGTGAGGGCAGGGGGCTCCGGCCGCCCGTGTCACAGATTGAGGACCCTTCCGTCGGACGGCGGGAGGGTCTTTCTGTTTCGGCCGGGGCTGATGGTGTCGCGTTGCGCTCATTGTGGCGAATCGATCGCGTCGGCGTGAAGCGGGCCGCCTTGACCCATCGCGGAATCTCCGCTATGGGCACTCCCTCGCTTCGGAACAGGTGCCGTTCGGTCCACCCGGAAGGGTCGGACAGGGCGGTAGCTTTGTCGTATCCGGGGCAGCTTTCGTCAATATCCCGCATGGGCCGGCCTCCACCGGACGCGGGGACAACAACCGGCCGGCGGCCTTCGGGCTCCGGCGCACATGGAGAGCGCAGTGGCTCGTATTGCAGGCGTCAACATCCCGACCAACAAGCGCGTCGTCATCGCGCTCCAGTACATCCACGGCATCGGCCCCAAGAAGGCTGAAGAGATCGTCGAGAAGGTGGGCATTCCCGCCGAGCGTCGCGTGAACCAGCTGACCGACCAGGAAGTGCTGCAGATCCGCGAGACCATCGACCGCGACTACATCGTGGAAGGCGACCTGCGCCGCGAAGTGGCGATGAACATCAAGCGCCTCATGGACCTCGGCTGCTACCGCGGCCTGCGTCATCGCCGCGGCCTGCCCGTGCGCGGCCAGCGCACCCACACCAACGCCCGCACCCGCAAGGGTCCGGCGAAGCCGATCGCCGGCAAGAAGAAGTGATCGGCCGCAAGGCTTGAGAATTGGGGAGGCCGGCCAAGCCGGCCTTTCCCCGTTGACCGGCCCGTCAAGGGCCATCCCGAGCGCCTGGAGTTACGGGCGCGCCTGAAGGATCTGAGAGACAGATGGCTAAAGAAGCAACACGCGTGAAGCGCCGCGAGCGCAAGAACATCGCCTCCGGCGTGGCGCATGTGAACGCCTCGTTCAACAACACCATGATCACCATCACCGACGCCCAGGGCAACACCATCTCCTGGTCCTCGGCCGGCGCCATGGGCTTCAAGGGCTCGCGCAAGTCCACCCCGTACGCCGCGCAGGTCGCGGCCGAGGATGCGGCCCGCAAGGCGGCCGAGCACGGCATGCGCACCCTGGAAGTGGAAGTCTGCGGCCCGGGTTCCGGCCGTGAGTCCGCTCTTCGCGCGCTGCAGGCGGCAGGCTTCCTCGTCACCTCCATCCGCGACGTGACGCCGATCCCGCACAACGGCTGCCGTCCGCGCAAGCGCCGTCGCGTCTGATCCGCTCTTCGTTCCTCCGCGGACCCGGTCCGCGGGGATCAAGCCCGGTTTCTCCTCCCCCGAGCGGGACGGGCCAGGCTTCTGGTGGACGGCCTCCGGTTGAGGCTCACCACCCTGGCAGCTGCCGTGGCCCGGCGAGAAAGCAAGGTGAAGCAAGTGATTCAGAAGAACTGGCAAGAGCTGATCAAGCCCGAGAAGCTGCAGGTCAATCCGGGCCACGATCCCAAGCGCCTGGCGACCGTCGTCGCCGAGCCGCTGGAGCGTGGCTTCGGCATGACCCTCGGCAACGCCCTGCGCCGCATCCTCCTGTCGTCGCTGCAGGGCGCGGCAGTGACGTCGATCCACATCGACGGCGTGCTGCACGAGTTCTCGTCGATCCCCGGCGTGCGTGAGGATGTGACGGACATCATCCTCAACGTGAAGGATGTGGCCATCAAGATGCAGGGCGATGGCCCGAAGCGCATGGTGGCCAAGAAGACCGGCCCCGGCGTGCTGGTGGCCGGCGACATCCAGACCGTCGGCGACGTGCAGATCCTGAACCCGCATCTGCCCATCTGCACCCTCGACGAGGGCGCGGAGCTGCGCATCGAGTTCACGGTCGACACCGGCAAGGGCTACGTGGCCGCCGACCGCAACCGTCCCGAGGACGCTCCGATCGGCCTGATCCCGATCGACAGCCTCTACTCGCCGGTGCGCAAGGTCTCCTACAAGGTCGAGAACACCCGTGAGGGCCAGATTCTCGACTATGACAAGCTGACGCTTCAGATCGAGACCAACGGCTCGATCACGGCCGAGGACGCGCTGGCCTATGCCGCGCGCATCCTGCAGGACCAGCTGGAGATCTTCGTCAACTTCGAGGAGCCCAAGCGCGAGAGCGAGGCGACCGCGATCCAGACGCTGCCGTTCTCTCCGGCGCTGCTGAAGAAGGTGGACGAGCTCGAGCTCTCCGTCCGTTCGGCCAACTGCCTGAAGAACGACAACATCGTCTACATCGGCGACCTGATCCAGAAGAGCGAGACGGAGATGCTCCGCACGCCGAACTTCGGCCGGAAGTCGCTCAACGAGATCAAGGAGGTGCTCGCCTCCCTCGGCCTGCATCTCGGCATGGAAGTGCCCGGCTGGCCGCCCGAGAACATCGAAGAGCTGGCCAAGCGCTTCGAGGAGCACTACTGATCCGCAATCCGGGGCGGCATGCTGCCCCGAACCCTTTCGAGCGGCCCGAGCCGCGCAACCCATCGACCGGCTCGTCCGTCGCCATCTTCAGGAGTTCGCCGTCATGCGTCACGGCAAGGTACATCGCAAGTTCAACCGCACCTGGGAGCACCGCAAGGCGATGTTCTCCAATCTCGCGGGCGCCCTCATCACCCACGAGCAGATCGTGACCACCCTGCCCAAGGCGAAGGATCTTCGCCCGGTGGTGGAGAAGCTCGTGACCCTCGCCCGTCGCGGCGACCTGCACGCCCGCCGCCAGGCGATCGCCGAGCTGAAGGACCAGGCCGTGGTCAAGAAGCTGTTCGACGTGCTGGCGCCCCGCTATGCGGCCCGCCCGGGTGGCTACACCCGCATCGTCAAGGCCGGCTTCCGCTATGGCGACAACACCGCCGTCGCGGTGATCGAGTTCGTGGATCGTGACGTTGACGCCAAGGGCGCCGCCGACCACGCCCGCACCGCCGCTGCCGCGGAAGCTGCGTGAGCTTCAGCTGATTTGAGGCTATGAAAAAGGGCGGTCCTCGGACCGCCCTTTTTTCGTTCGAGAGAACGTCTTTCGTTGCAAGAATCGGCTGAACCGCGCGAATCGGCCGTGCCTCCCGCCGCGGCGGGAACGGGTCTCCCCGACCGGCATTGGGCGCGGAACAGGCTTCAAGGGTGGCGCAATGTTCGCACGTCTCTCACGTCCGGCGGCTGTGGCCGCCTTCGGTCTCCTCCTCGCTACGGGCGCCTTCGCCCAGCCGGCGGCGCAACAGCCGCGTGTTCCGGCGTCGCAGGCGGAGGTGACCCTCACCTTCGCGCCTGTGGTGGCGAAGACGGCGCCGGCGGTGGTGAACGTCTATGCGCTGAAGACGGCGCAGCAGCGCGTGAACCCGATCTTCGACGATCCCTTCTTCCGCCGCTTCTTCGGCATGCCCGGCCCCGGCGGGCCGGGTGGCCCCGGCGACGGACCGGGGCTGCGCGCGCCGGAGCGGGTGCAGCGCTCGCTCGGATCGGGAGTCATCGTCGATCCCGCGGGGCTGGTGCTCACCAACTATCATGTCATCGAGGGGGCGGACGAAATCCGCATCGCCCTCAATGACCGGCGCGAATACGAGGCTGAGGTTCTGCTACGCGACCAGCGCACGGACCTCGCCGTGCTGCGCATCAAGACCGAGGCGAAGGAGCGCTTCCCCTTCCTGGAGCTGGGCGATTCGGACGGGCTCGCCGTGGGCGACCTCGTGCTCGCCATCGGCGATCCCTTCGGCGTCGGCCAGACGGTGACGCAGGGCATCGTCTCGGCGCTGGCCCGCACCCAGGTGGGCGTCTCCGACTATCAGTTCTTCATCCAGACCGATGCCGCCATCAATCCCGGCAATTCGGGCGGCCCGCTGGTGGATATGGCGGGGCGCGTGGTGGGCATCAATTCCGCCATCTATTCGCGGTCCGGGGGCTCCCACGGCATCGGCTTCGCCATTCCCGCCAACATGGGCCGAGTGGTGGTGGAGCAGGCCAAGAGCGGGTCCAAGTCCGTGCGCCGGCCGTGGCTGGGCGCCCGGCTCCAGCGCGTGACGCCGGACATCGCCGAAAGCCTCGGCCTGCCGCGCCCCACCGGCGTGCTGGTGCAGAGCGTCACCGCCGGCAGCCCCGCCGCCAAGGCCGGGCTCAAGACTGGCGACCTCGTGGTGTCGGTGGAAGGGCAGGGGATCGACGATCCTGAAACCCTGAACTACCGCCTCGCCACCCGCCCCATCGGCGGCAAGGCGGCGCTGCTAGTGAACCGCTCCGGCAAGGAGCAGACCCTGGTGGTGGTGCTGGAAGTGGCACCGGAGACGGTGCCGCGCGAGGAACTGCTGCTGCGCGGCCGCTCGCCCTTCGCCGGGGCGACCATCGTGAATCTCTCCCCCGCCGTGGCGGAGGAGCTGAAGGTGGACGCCAACGCCACCGGCGTCGTGGTCTATGACGTTCAAGACAATTCCCCCGCCGCTGCGGCGGGCTTCCGCCCCGGCGACGTGATCGTCGAGGTGAACAACGAGAAGGTGGGACGCACCGGCGATCTCGGCCAGCTTTCCGCTGTGCCCCAGCGCGGCTGGCGGGTGACGGTCCTGCGCGGCGGGCGCAGCATCACCGCTGTCCTGCGCGGCTGAGGGCTCCGATGGGCGATCTGTTCGAGGTAGCGGGACTGGGAGAGGGAGTGGCGCGGCCACTCGCCGACCGTCTGCGCCCGTCGCGCCTCTCCGAGGTGGTGGGGCAGGACCATCTGGTGGGGCCGGATGGCGTTCTCTCGCGCATGCTGGAGACGCGCTCCCTCGGCTCGCTGATCCTGTGGGGGCCGCCGGGCACCGGCAAGACCACCGTGGCGCGGCTTCTGGCCTCGGCCACGGATCTGCATTTCGAGCAGATCTCCGCCATCTTCTCCGGCGTCGCGGACCTCAAGAAGGTGTTCGAGCAGGCCCGTGGCCGCCGCCTCTCCGGCACCGCGACGCTCCTGTTCGTGGACGAGATCCACCGCTTCAACCGCGCCCAGCAGGATAGCTTCCTGCCCGTCATGGAGGACGGCACGGTGACGCTGGTGGGCGCCACCACGGAAAACCCCTCCTTCGAGCTGAACGCGGCGCTTCTCTCCCGCGCGCGGGTGCTGGTGTTCCGCTCCCTCGACGCCGAGGCTGTCGCCAAGCTGCTCGCCCGCGCCGAGGAGGTGGAGGGCCGGGAGCTGCCGCTCACCGAGGACGCGCGCGTCGCGCTGGTGAACATGGCCGATGGCGACGGCCGCGCCTCCCTCACGCTCGCGGAAGAGGTCTGGCGCGCCGCGCGGCCGGGTGAGGTGTTCGACGTGGCGGGCCTGAGCGAGGTGGTGCAGCGCCGCGCGCCCATCTACGACAAGAGCGAGGACGGCCACTACAACCTCATCTCCGCCCTGCACAAGGCGGTGCGCGGCTCCGACCCCGACGCCGCGCTCTATTATCTCGCGCGCATGCTGGATGCGGGGGAGAGCCCGCTCTTCCTTGCCCGGCGCATCGTGCGCATGGCCATCGAGGACATCGGCAATGCCGATCCGCAGGCGCTTGTCGTCGCCAATGCGGCCAAGGAGGCCTACGACTTCCTCGGCTCCCCCGAGGGTGAGCTGGCGCTGGCGCAGGCGGTCGTCTATGTGGCCACCGCGCCGAAATCCAATGCCGTCTACACTGCCTTCAAGGCCGCCATGCGCGTCGCCAAGGAGGGCGGCTCGCTGGTGCCGCCCAAGGTCATCCTGAACGCGCCGACCAAGCTGATGAAGGCCGAGGGCTACGGCACCGGCTATCGCTACGACCATGACGAGCCGGACGCCTTCTCCGGCCAGAACTATTTCCCCGAGGCGCTGGGCCGCCAGAATTTCTACCGCCCGGTGGAGCGCGGCTTCGAGCGCGAGATCAGGAAGCGCCTGGAGTATTGGGCGCGCCTGAGGGCCGAGCGGGGCGGGAAATAGCGGGGCAGATAGCGTGGGCAAATAGCGTGGGTTTGGGCCTTCGTATATGATCCGCCCACAGGCTGGCACCGACGAAGACCATCATGACCCGGCTGATGCGCGAACTCATCGAGAAGCTCGAAGCCCTGCCCGAGGCGGAGCAGGACGCGCTCGCCCGCGAATTCCTCCATGTGATCGAGGCCGGCGCTGCGGAAGGCGATGTCTACGTCCTCACCCCCGAGCAGGAGGAGGAGGTCCGCCGCGCGCTGGAGGACGGGGAGCCCGTCCTTGAAGAGGAGGAGGCGCGGCGCTTTCTGCGTGGGCTCGGCGCGTGAGCTTTCGTCTGCGCGAAACGGCCCGCCGGAACATCCAGCAGATCGATGCCTATCTGCGCGCGCAGAGCCCCGTGGCAGCGGCCGGCGCCGCACGGCATTTCCTGACGACCTTCGAGCGACTCTCCGCTTTCCCCTATTCGGGGCATCCGACCTCGCGGACGGGGGTGCGCGCGACAGCGATTCCCGGCACGCGATATGTCGTGACCTATCGCGTGCTCCCGACGGGAGACGTCGAGATCATCGCCATCATACATACCGCCCGAGACCGAAAGGCCTGACCTTCCATGGCGTTCTCTTTGCCCCCCGCCCTCATCGTCTTCCTCGGCGCCGGTCTCGGCGGCACCATCCGGCATTTCGTGAACATGGCGGTGCCGCGGCTGCTGGGGACGGGCTTTCCCTTCGCCACCTTCCTCATCAACGTGTCGGGCAGCCTTATCATGGGGCTGATGGCGGGCTATCTCGCGTTCAAGGACGGGGAAGGATGGACACAGCCGGTGCGGCTCTTCCTCACCACCGGGGTTCTGGGCGGCTACACCACCTTCTCCACCTTCTCGCTGGACTTCCTCTATCTCGCCGAGCGGGGCGAGCTGGGGATGGCGCTGGCCTATGCCCTCGGCTCGGTGCTGCTCGGCTTCGGCGGCGTCTGGGCCGGCATCATGCTGGTGCGCAGCCTGACGTGATCGGGATATTTTCGCCGGAGGTGGCCACGGCGCAGCGAAAGCTCTATTGCTGCGGCATCAAAGGGTTTGCGCGAGGACTAGGTCGAATATGGCTGTCGTGACCAGAACCGTGGCCGAGGACGAGGCGGGCATGCGCCTCGACCGCTGGTTCAAGGTGCATTATCCGGACCTCTCCTTCGGGCACCTGCAGAAGCTGGTGCGCACCGGGCAGGTGCGGGTGGACGGCGGCCGGGTGAAGACCTCTTCCCGCGTCGAGCCCGGCCAGAGCGTGCGCATCCCCCCGCTCGGCATGGAAGAGCCCGAGGCGGCGCCCGCCGCGGCGAAGGGAGCGCGCGGCGAGGCTGGCAAGGAGGGCGCCCGCGCGGCCTCCGCCGAGACTGGCGCCAATCCGTCCGCCAATCCACCGGCAAAGCCCCGCGCGTCCAAAGACCCCGCCGTGCGCAAGCTGGAGGAGGACCGGGCCTTCATCAAATCCATCACCCTGTTCGAGGACAAGGACGTGATGGTGCTGAACAAGCCCTTCGGCCTTGCGGTGCAGGGCGGCTCCGGCACCTATCGCCATGTGGACGGGCTTCTGGAGGCGCTGAAGGACAGGGACGGGCAGAAGCCGCGCCTCGTCCACCGCATCGACAAGGACACCTCCGGCTGCCTGCTCATCGCCAAGTCGCGGCTCGCCGCCTCGGTGCTGGCCAAGAGCTTCCGCTCGCGCGAGGCGCGCAAGGTCTATTGGGCCGTGGTGCCGGGCGTGCCGAAGCCCCGGCAGGGGCGCATCTCCACCTATCTCGCCCGCGACGAGGACGAGGAGAAGATGCGCGTCGCCCGCCATGGCGAGGACGAGGCGAGCCACGCCATCACCTATTACGCCGTGGTGGACCAGGCCGCGCAGAAGATGAGCTGGCTGTCGCTGAAGCCGGTGACGGGCCGTACTCACCAGCTGCGCGCCCATCTCGCCCACATCCACCACCCCATCCTCGGCGACCCCAAGTATTTCGACATCGAGAACTGGGAATTGCCCGGCGGCCTGCAGAACCGCCTGCACCTGTTGGCACGACGCCTCGTCATTCCGCATCCGCGCGGGCAGGGGGTGATCGACGTGTCCGCGCCGCTGCCGCAGCACATGGCGCAGACCTTCGCCGTGCTCGGCTTCGACGCCTCCCAGTACGATCCGATCCTGGAAGCGCCCGAGGGATGAGGCGCGCCGCCCTTGGGTGGCTTGTTGCGGCGGCATTGGCCGTCGCGCCGGCGGCGGCGGGCGGTACAGGGGCCGGGCGGGACGGCGTGCTCTACTGGTTCCGCGATCTCCAGATCGCCCAGGCCACCGGCTTTCCCGATTATGAGATCAGCGGGGAGGGCGCCGGCGCCACGGCCTCGGGCGGCCGCCTCTACGGGCCGCGGGCGCGGGTGACGCTCACCCTCGATGTTCCGCACGGATATCTGCGCATCGACGACCGGGGCGATGGGGACGGGGCGGCGCACTTCGTTACGGAAGTCGCCGTGTGGTTCGACCGGGAGGGATTTCCGCTGCTCGGCCTCAGCGAGCGCGCGCTGCGTGGCGGAGTGCCGTTCGGCGGGCGGGTGCGCTTCTATTCCCATGCGTCCGGGCGGTGGAATCTGGTCACGGACGCGGTGATGCCGTCGCAGGACCAAAGCCTCTGCCGCACCGAGCCGCAGGAGGTGGAGGAGAGCACGGCCGCGTTCGAGGGCCTCGGCCGGGCCATCACGCTGCTGCCGCGCCAGGGCACCGACCTTGCGGTGTGGTGCGTGGCGCCCAGCCCCGTCGCGGGAACCGGCCGGGTGCTGGAGTGGGATCGGGCCACCGCCCGCTTCACGCAAGGGCAGCTTTTGCCCGGTCCGCCGCCCTGGCCGGATGCGCCCGCGCCGCGCTGAAGCCGGCGTCTTCGACTTTGGTCGGACCCTTGCCGCATTCGGCAGTCTGGTAACCGCCTCCGGCTTGAAGTCACGTCATCTTCCCCTATGGTGCGCGCCAAGGCCTGAAGGCCAAAGAAGAAGCAGTCCGGAGCCATCTCCGGCCGCGCCCGAGGGAATTGATCTCGATGACAGCCCTTCTCGCCCTCTCGCGGGGGATCGATGCCGTCAACACCCGCATCGGCAAGGCCGCCGCGTGGCTGATCCTCCTGTCCATCCTTGTGTCGGCGCTCAATGCGATCATCCGCAAGCTGTTCGACATGAGCTCCAATTCGTGGCTGGAGCTGCAATGGGTGCTGTTCGCCGCGGTGTTCCTGCTGTGCGCGTCATGGACGCTCATCGACAACGAGCACATCCGCATCGACATCGTGAATTCCCGGCTGCCCAAGCGCACCCGCGACGGCATCGACATCTTCGGCCACATCTTCTTCCTGCTGCCGTTCTCGATCCTGTTGCTGTGGACCTCCTGGCCCTTCTTCCTCGCCTCCTTCGAGATCAACGAGCAGTCGCTGAACGCCGGCGGCCTGCCCCAGTGGCCGGCGAAGCTGCTGGTGCCGGTGGGCTTCTTCTTCCTGACGCTCCAGGGCATCTCGGAGCTCATCAAGCGCGTCGCCATCTTCACCGGAAAGATGGAGGACCCCCACGAGGGCGCGGGTGGCAGCCATGCGGCCCTTGCGGCGGAGGCCGAGCGCCTGCTGGCCGAGGCCGAACTTCCCGATGGGGCGCCCGGCGTCTCCGCGGTCAAGAAGTAGGAGCGCGTTCATGTCCTTCGTCCGCACGCTCCTGAAGCGCCGCCCCCTCGCCGCGCTCGCCGTCGCGCTCCTTGCCGTCCTGCTCATCGCCCTGCCCGACGTGGCGATGGCGGCGGAGCCTGGCTTCCGCGGCTGGTTCATCCACAACATGGCGCCGATCATGTTCGGCGCGCTGGTGCTGTTCCTGCTGCTCGGCTACCCGGTGGCCTTCTCGCTGGCGGCCAACGGCCTCATCTTCGGCCTCATCGGCATCTGGCTCGGCCTGTTCGAGCCCAAGTTCCTGCAGGCGCTGCCCGAGCGCGTCTACGGCACCATGAACAACGAAGTGCTCCTCGCGGTGCCCTTCTTCACCTTCATGGGCCTCATCCTCGAGCGCTCCGGCATGGCCGAGGACCTGCTCGACACCATCGGCCAGGTGTTCGGCTCCATCCGCGGCGGCCTCGCCTATGCGGTGATCTTCGTCGGCGCGCTGCTCGCGGCGACCACCGGTGTGGTGGCGGCCTCGGTGATCTCCATGGGCCTCATCTCGCTGCCCATCATGCTGCGCTACGGCTACGACCGGCGTGTCGCCTCCGGCGTCATCGCGGCGTCTGGCACGCTGGCGCAGATCATCCCGCCCTCCCTCGTGCTCATCGTCATGGCCGACCAGCTGAACCGCTCGGTGGGCGACATGTACGAGGGCGCGTTCGTGCCCGGCCTGCTGCTCGCCGGCCTCTACGCGGTCTACATCTTCATCGTTTCCTCGATCTTCCCGAGCGCCGCGCCCGGCCTGCCGCTGGAGGCGCAGACCCTGCGCGACCCCGAGCAGAAGATGATGCCCTCGCGCATTCTCGGTGCGGTGGCGGCGGCGGGCTTCGCCTATCTCATCGCCACGGGCTCCCTGCCGGGCCTCACGGCCGGCGCCATTCCCGGCGTCGCCAACGTGGCGGTGTGGGGCGTCGTGGCGTTCGTGCTGCTCTATTTCGTCATGTCGGGCACGGCGAAGCTGCTGACGCCGTCCCTCTTCATCGCGCTCGCCTTCTCCATCGCCGGCGGCATCGTGCTGATGGAGCGCAGCCATGTGAAGTTCGGCGCGGACTATGTGGTGCTCACCATGTCGGCCACGGTGGGCATCGCCTTCGTGGTGGCGGTCATCAACCGCCTGTTCCGACTGAAGCTGATGTCCAAGCTCGCCGAGCAGGTGGTGTTCGTGATGGTGCCGCCGCTGGCGCTCATCTTCCTCGTGCTCGGCACCATCTTCATCGGCGTCGCGACGCCGACGGAGGGCGGCGCCATGGGCTCGCTCGGCGCGGTCATCCTCGCCTTCGCCCGCGGCCGGCTGAAGTTCGACCTGCTGCGGCAGGCGACCTATTCCACCGCCAAGCTTTCCGCCTTCGTGCTGTTCATCCTGCTCGGCGCCCGCGTGTTCTCGCTCACCTTCTACGGTGTGGACGGGCACAAGTGGGTGGAGGAGCTGCTGGTGTCGCTGCCCGGCGGGCAGACCGGCTTCCTCATCGCGGTGAACGCGCTGGTGTTCGTGCTGGCCTTCTTCCTCGATTATTTCGAGCTGGCCTTCATCATCATCCCGCTGCTGGGGCCTGCGGCGGACAAGATGGGCATCGACCTCATCTGGTTCGGCGTGATGCTGGCGGTGAACATGCAGACCTCGTTCATGCATCCGCCGTTCGGCTTCGCCCTGTTCTTCCTGCGCTCGGTGGCGGCCAAGGTGCCCTATGTGGACCGGGTGACGGGCAAGATGATGCAGCCCGTGACCACGGGCCAGATCTACTGGGGCGCGGTGCCGTTCGTGTTCATCCAGCTCATCATGGTGGCGCTCATCCTGATCTTCCCGGGCATGGTGACCCACTACAAGAGCGGCGGCATCCAGCTGGACCAGAAGCAGATCCAGCAGCAGTTCGAGAACCTTTCGCCGGGCCTCGATGCCGCGCCGCCGCCCCCCCTCGACCTCGGCTTCGGGAAATAGCGGGCGCCGGCGGGCTGGCCTTGCCCTCCTAAGGGCGCATTCGGAATGGAGATGACGGGGTGGAGGGCTTCAGTTCCTCCGCCCCGTCGTGCATTCGTGGTGACGGGGGAGGCCTTGCGATTCGCGGCGCGCCGCGGGACCCAGGGCCCATCGATCGATCAAGGTGCTGGACCGGCCGGGGCGACCGCCAGCGTGGCGCAGCCAGGCGACCGAAACGGACTCGGCCGAGCGTGCGGAGGTGATTGCGATGAACCCGAGGCCCGACTTCTGTCCCGGCTGCGGGGCGCAGGTCTATCCCGAGGAGGCCCATTGCCCCTTCTGCGGCCGCAAGCTCCATACGAGCTATGTGATGCCCTTCCTCGTGGGCCTGGGCGGCACCGTGGTGGCGCTGATCTCGGGCGGCCTCGTCTGGTGGGTCATGTCGGCCGAGCCGGGCGAGACGCCCGATGCGCAGCCGCAGGTTCAGGCCACGGCTCCCGCTCCCGCGACCCCCGCTCCGCAACAGCCTGCGCCCGCCCAGCCTCCGGCGCAGGCCGCTGCACCGAGCCCGACCGAGCCGCCCGCGGCCGCGCCGGGACAGGAAGCCTCCCTGCCGCTGCCCACGGTGAACACCCCCGTCGCGGCTCCGGCGGCGGATGCCGCCGCGCGCCGGGCCTTCGCCAAGAGCAAGCAGGACAGCTTCGCCCAGAACGGCCTCGACCTCACGGTGACGGCCGGCGGCAACGACGCGACGCTCCTCACCATCAAGTTCAACTTCCCGGCAAAGGAGGCGGCCGAGCTGATCGTCGGCGGCCCCTTCCCCAAGCAGTGCGAGCAGCGCGGCTTCCGGCAGGTGTTTTTCGTCGATCCGTCCGGCACCACATGGGTTTATGATATCGCCACCCAGCAGATGACGCAGAAATGAGCGCAGCAGGCGACACCGATCCTTCCCCCGCCGCCGGCCTGAAGCTGGTGCTGTTCGATTGCGACGGCACGCTGGTGGACAGCCAGCACCTGATCGTCTCGGCCATGAACGATGTTCACGCCGCCTACGGCGTGCCGGTGCCCGACCGGGAGAAGCTGCTCTCGGTGGTGGGGCTCTCGCTGCCGCAGGCGTTCGCCGTGCTGTCGCAGGGGGATGCGTCCTATCCCATTCAGGCGATGGTCGATGCCTACAAGGTCGCCTTCAACCGCATGCTGAATGCCGATGCCCCCGAGCCCATGTTCGACGGCGCCCGCGAGGTGCTGGAGGGGCTGCGCCAGCGCGAGGACGTGGTGCTCGGCATCGTCACCGGCAAGTCGCGGCGGGGGGTGAACCGCATCCTCTCCGTGCAGGGCATGGAAGGCTGGTTCTCCACCATCCAGACCGCCGACGATGCGCCGTCCAAGCCCCATCCGGCCATGGTGTTCCAGGCCATGGGCGAGGTTGGTGCGCGGCCGGAGGACACGGTGGTGATCGGCGATACCACCTACGACATCTCCATGGCCCTGCAGGCCGGGGCCTCGGCGCTCGGCGTCGCCTGGGGCTATCATGAGACGCCGGCGCTGGAGCGGGCGGGCGCCGACCGCATCGTCCGGCATTTCCGCGAGGTGCCCGACGCCATCGCGGAGCTTCTGGCCCGCCGCCGCGTCGTGATCTGAGGACAGCTCGAGATGCGTGAGTTCCTGGAAGATGTGGAGAGCGGCGATCCGGGCGATCCCGTCGCCCGCGCCCGCGCCGCCCAGAAGGCGCCTCTGCCCAAGCGCTTCTACAAGGAAGTCAGCGTGGGCGAGGGGGAGGGCGGTTTCACCATCCTCCTCGACGGCCGCCCGGTGCGCACCCCGGCGCGCGGCCTGCTGAAGGCGCCGACCCGCGCGCTGGCGGAAGCCATGGCGGCCGAATGGGCGGCCCAGCAGACCGAGATCGACCCCTTCAGCATGCCACTTACTCGGCTCGTCAACGTCGCCCTCGACCGGGTGACGCCGGAGGCGCAGGCGGTGGCGGACGAGGTGGTGAACTACGCCGGCACCGACATGTTGTTCTATCGCGCCGACGGCCCGCAGAAGCTGCTGGACCGGCAGGCGAAGCACTGGGATGTCGTGCTGGACTGGATGGGCGCCACCCACGGCGCGCGCTTCTTCCTCGCCGAGGGCATCACCCATGTAAAGCAGCCGGAAGAGGCGCTGGCGAAGGTGCGGGCGCTGGTGCCGGCCGATCCGCTGCGCCTCGCGGCCGTGCATTCCATCACCACGCTCACCGGCTCGGCCCTCCTCGCCCTTGCGGTGGCCGAGGGCGCGCTCTCCGCCGACGCGGCGTGGACGGCGGCCCATGTGGACGAGGATTTCAACCGCGAGCAATGGGGCGAGGACGAACTCGCCACCGCCCGCCGCGCCGCCCGCCGCACCGAGATGGACGCGGCGGCGCAGGTGCTGGCGCTGGGCTGAGCCGCCCTTCAAGCCCGCGCGGCGTTTGAGCGAAGCAACGGGGAGGGGGAATGGACGAGGACGCGATTGCCGATCTCTTCGCTGCCTTCGGCCCGGTGGCGGTGAAGCGCATGTTCGGCGGGGCCGGGCTCTATGCGGACGGGCTGATGTTCGCCTTGTGGGCGGGTGAGGCCTTCTACCTCAAGGCCGATGCGGCACTCGCCGAGGATCTGAAGGGGCGGGGCTCGGTCCCCTTCAGCTACGAGGCCAAGGGCGTCGTGCGCACCATGGGCGGCTACTGGTCGGTGCCCGAGGCAGCACTCGACGATGCCGACGACCTCGCGGCCCTCGCCCGCCGCGCCCTCTTCGTCGCGCACGCGGCCAGCGAGGCCAAAGCCCGGCCGGCAGGCCGGGCGTCTTCGAACAAAGCGAAGCCGGCAGGCCGGGCGTCTTCGAACAAAGCGAAGCCGACAGGCGGAGCGTCTGCGAAAAAGCCGAAGCCGGCAGGCGGAGCGGCCGCGAAGAAGCCTGCCGCCAAAAAGAAAAGCGCGCCGGCCCAAGATTGAGCGGCGCGCTGATCCATCAGAACATTTGACAGGATGCGCCGGCCCGGAGGTCGGCGCAGACTTCAGCCTGCCATCACGCGCCGGCCTTCACACGCACGGGGCGCAGAAGGAAGGCGGGGAGGTGGGACATGTCCGCCGGCTCGTTGGCGGGCGCCCGCTCGCGGCGCGGGGGACGTGCCTCGGCAGCATCCTCGCGGGCGGGACGGCGGTTGCGCTCGGGGCGGTCGCCACGCTCGGCACTCCGTTCCGGACGCGCGGCGCGTTCCCGCTCCTGACGCTCGGGACGTTCGGTGCGCTCGGGACGCTCCGTGCGCTCGGGACGATCGGCGCGTTCGGGACGCTCCGCCCGTTCAGCCCGCGGCTGACGCTCGGCACGCTCCGCACCTTCGGCCCGGGGCTCGCGCTCACGGCGCGGCTCGCGCTCGCCGCGACCTTCGCGATCACCACGGCCCTCGCGGGGCTCCTTGTCCATGCGGCGCTTGCCGCGCAGACGGCCATCCTCGCGCCCGCGGCGCTCGGAGGCCGGCGGGGCGTCGCCCAGGGGCGCGCCATGCCAGGGGATCGGATTGCCGATCAGCTTCTCGATGGCCGAGAGGGACTTGGCATCGAGGTGCGTGACCATGGTGTAGGCCGTGCCGGCGCGGCCGGCGCGGCCGGTGCGGCCGATGCGGTGGACGTAATCCTCGGCGTGGTGCGGCACGTCATAGTTGAAGACGTGGCTCACCGCCGGAATGTCGAGGCCGCGTGCGGCCACGTCGGAGGCAACCAGCAGTGTCGCCTCGCCGTTGCGGAACTCGTCCAGCGCCTTGATGCGGGCGTGCTGGTCCATATCGCCGTGCAGGGCGACGGCATTGAAGCCGTGCTTCTGCAGCGAGCGGTGGAGCACCGCCACGTCGCGCTTGCGGTTGCAGAAGATGATGCCGTTCTGCAAATTCTCGCAGCCTCGGATCAGCTCCCGCAGGACGTCGCGCTTCTCGTAGTCCTCGCGGCCGGAGGCGACCAGTTCCTGCGTCACCGTGGTAGCGGTGGACGCGGGCTTGGAGACCTCCACCCGAACCGGGTTGGAGAGGAATTGCGAGACGAGGCGCTGGATCTCCGGCGGCATGGTGGCCGAGAAGAACAGCGTCTGGCGGGTGAAGGGCACGAGCTTGCAGATGCGCTCGATGTCCGGGATGAAGCCCATGTCCAGCATGCGGTCGGCCTCGTCGATGACGAGCACTTCGATGCCGGAGAGGAGCAGGCGGCCGCGCTCCACATGGTCGAGCAGGCGGCCGGGGGTGGCGATCAGCACATCCACGCCGCGAACGAGCTTGGTGTCCTGGTCGCCGAAGGAAACGCCGCCAATGAGCAGGGCGACGTTGAGCTTGCTATACTTGCCGTAGCGCGTGAAATTCTCTTCCACCTGGGCCGCGAGCTCGCGGGTGGGTTCCAGGATGAGAGTGCGCGGCATGCGGGCACGGGCGCGGCCCTGCTCCAGCAGCGTCAGCATGGGGAGCGTGAAGGCGGCGGTCTTGCCGGTACCTGTCTGCGCGAGGCCGAGAACATCCCGGCGCGCGAGAACATGGGGGATGGCCTGGGCCTGGATGGGGGTCGGGGTCGTGTAGCCAGTATCGGCGACAGCCGCGAGAACCTTATCGCTCAGGCCGAGCTCGGAAAATGACATTGCATCTTTTGGATGCGGCGGCGCGCCGCTGATCGAACGTCCCGTGCCGTACGGGGTCAGACGAGTGGTCGTCGGTCGGCGCGCTTGGATTCGACATATCTCGGACGACGCATAGCAACATAAGAAAATGATGCGCCGTGTCAATGTTTTCCGCCCGGTCTCGCCGATTCGGAGGGCATAAAGCGCCGTTCTTCCGGCGGTGGCGCGGAAATGCACGCTTTGCGGGCAGTCGCCATGCGCGCGGCGAATGAGTGTGCGCTGCACCCATGCGGTCTCGTCGGGTTGACCCGATCCGGCCGACGCCGCACGGATGGCATTCCTGTCGCCGTTCCGGATCCCATGCCTTTCCTCCTCGTCCTCGGCCTCGCGGCGTTCGCGAGCGCGTTTTCCATGCGCGTCGTCGATCCCATGCTGAACATCCTGGCGAGCGAGCTTCAGGTGACGTTGCAGCAGGTGGCGATGCTCGCCAGCGCCTTCACCTTTCCCTATGCGCTGATGCAGCTGGTGTTCGGCCCCATCGGCGATGCGGTGGGCAAGGTGCGGCTCATCCGCGTGAACCTCGCCATGCTCTCCATCGGCCTCGTGGTCTCGGCCACGGCGACCAGCCACGAGATGCTGCTCGCCTCCCGCGTCTTCTGCGGCGCCTTCGCCGGCGGCATCATTCCGGTGGTGCTGGCGACGGTGGGCGACCGGGTGCCGTTCGAACGCCGGCCTCTGGCCCTCAGCCGCGTGCTGCTCGCTTTGGTGCTGGGCCAGCTCTCCGGTTCGGCGCTGGCCGGCTTCATCGCCGAGCTGGTGGGGTGGCGCGAGGTGTTCTGGTGCGCCCTCGCCGTCGCGGCGCTGGCGGCGCTCGCCACCACCTTCGGCCTGACGGAGGAGGGCGAGCGCAAGCCATTGTCCTTCGCCGCCTCCATCGCCCGCTATGGGCTGGTGCTGCGCAATCCGTTGTCCATCAAGGTCTACGGCGTGGTCGCGATCGAGGGGGCGCTGAGCTTCGGCGTGTTTCCGCTGGTGGCGCCGCTGATGGTCCATCAGGGCATCGGCAACGCCAAGGAGGCCGGCATCGCGCTCGCGGCCTTCGCCATCGGCGGCGCCGTCTATACCTTCGCCGTGCCGCTGCTGGTGCGCTATCTCGGCCTCAGCGGCATGGTGCGCTGGGGCGCGGCGGGGGTGGGCGTGCTGCTCATTCTCGCCACCCGCGCCCATGGGCTGGTGCTCATGGCGGCGATCTTCGCCGGGGCGGGCTTCGCCTTCTACATGATCCACAACGTGCTGCAGATCCTCGCCACGGAACTGGCTCCCGAGGCGCGCGGATCGGCGCTGGCGCTGTTCGCCTCCTCCTTCTTCATCGGCCAGGCGTTGGGCGCGCTGGGGCTGACGCAGGCGGCGGGTTTTGCCGGGGTGGTGGCCATGTTCATCACCGCCGGCATCGGCATGCTGCTGCTCGCCGGCCCCGCCGGGCTGCTCCAGCCGAGGCGGGGCCAGATTTCACCCCCCGAGACGCTTTGAGATGCGGACCTCGTGAGGGCGGCGGCTCCCGTCAGATGTTGATCCTCACCGACGCGCCCTGCTTGGCGCAGCGGGCGGTGACGCCGTTGCGGTGGACCTGCGGCGCCCTGGACATGGATTGCGCCGACTGGCCCATGCACCATTTGGTGTGGCGCATGGGGTCGATCAATTCGTTGGCGCGCCTCCAGTCGCAGCCCTGGCTCGCCGCCAGATAGATGACGGACACCGCCCAATAGCCATAAGAGACGCAGGACTGCTCGTCATTGCCGAACGACTGCGCCCGCGCCGCCCCCGGCAGCAGCGTCGCAAGCGCAAGGCCAGTAGCCAGAGTCATCCGCACGCCGCGCCCCGCGCGCGGTACGTTCTTCCCGTCCCCCATGATCTTCCCCCTCCGGTGCCGCGATGGCGGCGTTAATCGCCCGGCGCCCCCGCCGGCTCAGATGTCCAGCATCTCCTCGCCGGCGAAGGCGGCGCGCTCGGAGATGAAGGCGAAGCGGGCTTCGGGCTTGTTGCCCATGAGACGCTCCACGAGATCCACGGTGGCGGCGCGCTCGGCGTCCTCCACGGAGACGCGCTGAAGGGTGCGCGTCTTCGGGTCCATGGTGGTTTCCTTGAGCTGCGCCGGCATCATCTCGCCGAGGCCCTTGAAGCGGCCGACGTCCACCTTGCCCTTGCCGTTGAATTCCTTCTTCAGCAGCCGCTCGCGGTGGGCGTCGTCGCGCGCATAGAGGGTCTTGGCCCCCTGCGTGATGCGGTAGAGCGGCGGCACGGCGAGGAAGAGGTGGCCCTCCTCGATCAGCTTCGGCATCTGGCGGAAGAAATAGGTGACGAGGAGGGAGGCGATGTGCGCCCCGTCCACGTCGGCGTCGGTCATGATGATGACCTTCTCGTAGCGAAGGTCCGTCTCGCGGTAGTGGGCGAGCGTGCCGCAGCCCAGCGCCTGGCCGAGATCGGCGAGCTGCTGGTTGGCGGCGAGCTTGTCGCGGGTGGCGTTGGCGACGTTGAGGATCTTGCCGCGCAAAGGCAGCACGGCCTGCGTCTTGCGGTCCCGCGCCTGCTTGGCCGAGCCACCGGCCGAGTCGCCCTCGACGATGAAGATCTCGGAGCCGGCCGCCTCGGTGTTGGAGCAGTCGGCGAGCTTGCCGGGCAGGCGCAGCTTGCGCACGGCGGTCTTGCGGGAGACCTCCTTCTCCTGCTTGCGGCGCAGCCGCTCCTCGGCGCGGTCGATCACATGGTCGAGCAGACGCGAGGCCTGCACCGGATTGGCCGCGAGCCAGTGGTCGAACGGGTCGCGCAGCGCCTGCTCGACGATGCGGGCGGCCTCGGCGGTGGCGAGGCGGTCCTTGGTCTGGCCCTGGAATTCCGGCTCGCGCACGAACACGGAGAGCATGGCGGCGCAGCCGGTGATCACGTCGTCGCCGGTGATGACGGAGCCGCGCTTGCCCTGTCCGGCGCGCTCCGAATAGTCCTTCAGGCCCTTGAGCAGAACCGCCTTGAGGCCGTTCTCATGGGTGCCGCCGTCGGGGGTGGGGATGGTGTTGCAGTAGGAGGAGATGCTGCCGTCGGCATCCGCCACCCACGCCACCGCCCATTCCACCGAGCCGTGGCCGCCGGTCTTCTGGATGCGGCCGGAGAAGATGTCCGGGTGGACCAGCGTGTTGCCTTCGAGGTCCGCCGCCAGATAGTCCTTCAGGCCGCCGGGGAAGCGGAAGACCGTCTTCTCCGGGATGTTCTCGCCGGCCTTCAGCAGCTCGGGATCGCACGACCAGCGGATTTCCACGCCGCCGAACAGGTACGCCTTGGAGCGGGCCATGCGGAACACGCGGGCCGGCTCGAAATGCGCGCCGGCGCCGAAGATTTCCGGATCGGGATGGAAGCGCACGCGGGTGCCGCGCCGGTTGGTGATGCGGCCGACTTCCTTGAGCGGCCCCTGCGGCACGCCCTTGGAGAAGCTCTGGCGATAGAGGGTCTGGTTGCGCGCGATCTCCACCTCCAGGTCGTCGGAGAGCGCGTTGACCACCGAGACGCCGACGCCGTGCAGGCCGCCGGAGGTCTCGTAGACCTTGCTGTCGAACTTACCGCCGGCGTGCAGCGTGGTCATGATGACCTCCAGCGCCGACTTGCCAGGAAACTTGGGGTGCTCCTCCACCGGGATGCCGCGGCCATTGTCCGAGACGGTGAGGTAGCCGTCGGCGCCGAGCTGCACTTCGATGAAGGTGGCGTGGCCGGCCACGGCCTCGTCCATCGAATTGTCCACCACTTCGGCGAAGAGGTGGTGCAGCGCCTTGGAATCGGTGCCGCCGATATACATGCCCGGGCGGCGCCGCACCGGCTCCAGCCCTTCCAGCACCTCGATATGGGCGGCGGTATAATCGCCCGCCATGGCGGGCACGACGGCGGCCTTGCCGCGCGCGCTCTCCCTGCCGGTCGATTCCCGCGCAGGCGACTTGCTGGCACCGCGCGGGCGGGCGGCGAAGAGATCGTCGGAATTATCGCTGTCGGACATGGGTCTCTGAGGTCGGAGGTTTGGGCGCCAGATAGCAGAACGGCAGGGCCGGCGCGAATCGGGACGGCGCCGCGGCCCCTGATTTCCCCATAGTGACAGAGCCGGAGGGCGAGGGGAACAGAATGGCAACAATTGAGCCATGCCCGGCCCGTGCTCGACGCCGCGCCTCTCCTCTGGCTTCATGCGCGCGTGAACATCGCCGTGCCGAATCGCCTCTTCCTCGACGTCGCCCGCTCCGCCACCGGCCGCACCTGGCGGGAGCGGCTGGACGTGCGCGGGGGGCAGACGGCGCTGGCCATGGCCCAGCGCTTCGGCATCAGCGAGCTTCTGGCCCGCGTATTGGCCGCCCGCAACGTGCAGCTGGACGAGGTGGAGCGCTATCTCGACCCCTCCATCCGCACCCTGCTGCCCGATCCCGACACGCTCACCGACATGCCCGCCGCCGTGGCGCGCCTCGCCCGCGCGGTTACGACCGGCGAGCAGGTGGCGGTGTTCGGCGACTATGACGTGGACGGCGCCTGCTCCACCGCCCTCACGGTGGGCGTGCTCCAGGCCGGCGGGCTGGATCCCTTCTTCCACATTCCCGACCGCATCTTCGAGGGCTACGGGCCGAACGTGCCGGCCATCGAGCAGCTCGCCGCGCGCGGCGTGACCCTGCTGGTGACGGTGGATTGCGGCACGACCTCCCTCGAACCGCTGGAGGCCGCGAAACGGCTCGGCATGGATGTGGTGGTCATCGACCACCATCAGGCGGGGGAGACCCTGCCGCCCGCCACCGCCATCGTGAACCCGAACCGGGAGGACGACCTCTCCGGCCTCGGCCATGTCTGCGCGGCCGGGCTCGCCTTCGTCGTCGCGGTGGGCCTCGTGCGGGCGCTGCGCCAGAGCGGGCATTTCAATGCCGAGCGGCCCGCGCCGGACCTGCTGGAAGCCCTCGACATCGTGGCGCTGGCGACGGTGGCGGATGTGGTGCCGCTCATTGGCCTCAACCGCGCCTTCGTGGCGAAGGGGCTCCTCGCCATGCGCCGGCGCACCCGCATCGGCCTCACCGCGCTGATGGACGCGGCGCGGCTCGACGGGCCGCCCCGGCCCTTCCATCTCGGCTTTCTCATCGGCCCGCGCATCAATGCCGGCGGGCGCATCGGCGAGGCGACGCTGGGCGCGCGCCTGCTGCTGACGCAAGACCCCGCCGAGGCGCGCGGCATCGCCGCCGAGCTGGATCGCCTCAACGCCGAGCGGCAGGAGGTGGAACGCGCCATCCTCGCCGCCGCAGAGGCCGAGGCGCAGGCGGCGCTCGGCATCTCGGAGGAGGGCGCCGTGGTGGTGGTGAGCGGCGAGGGCTGGCACCCCGGCGTCGTCGGCCTTGTCGCGGCGCGGCTGAAGGAGCGCTTTCAGCGCCCGGCCTTCGCCATCGCCTTCAATGGCGAGACCGGCACCGGCTCCGGCCGCTCCATTCCCGGCGTGGACATCGGCCGGGCGGTGCGCGGGGCGGTGGAGAGCGGGCTTCTGGTGAAGGGCGGCGGCCATGCCATGGCGGCCGGCCTCACGGTGGAGCGCCGCCAGCTCGGTGCCCTGCGCGCGGAGCTGGAGCAGCGCCTCGCGCCGGACGTGGAGCGCGCCCGCGCCGAGGGTACCCTTTCCATCGACGGCGCGCTGACCGCGCGCGGGGCAACGGTGGACATGGTGGAGACCGTTTCCCGCGCCGGCCCGTTCGGCGCCGGCAATCCCGAGCCGGTGTTCGCCTTTCCCGGCCACCGCATCAGCTATGTCGAGAGCTTCGGCGCCGGCCATGTGCGCGCCCGCATCTCCTCGCCGGACGGCACGACATTGAAGGCCACCGCCTTCCGCTGCGCCGAGGAGCCGCTGGGCCGGGCGCTCTTGGCCGGGCGCGGGCGCAATCTGCATGTGGCCGGGTGCCTCGACATCGACACCTGGCAGGGCGAGACGCGCGTGGCGTTGCGCATCCGCGATGTGGCCGAGGCCGGATGAGGTCGCCGCTGTGAAGGTCCTGCTCGCCGTCCTCCTCTGCTTCAACGCCGGCTTCGTGGATGCGGCGGGCTTCGTCGCGCTCGGCGGGCTGTTCGCGGCCCATGTGACCGGCAATTTCGTGACCATCGCCGCCTCGCTGGCCCACGGGGATACGCCTTCGCTGACGAAGGTCCTGGCGCTGCCGGTGTTCGCCATCGTGGTGTTGTGCGCGCGGGAGCTGAGCCTGTTCCTCGCCCGGCGCGGGCGGGATGATTTCCGCATCCTGATGGCGGCAAAGCTCGTGCTGCTTGCCCATGCGGCGCTGGTGGCGGTGCAGAACGGGCCCTTCTACGACCACGACGCTCCCGCTGCCGTGATGATGGGCATGACTTTGGTGGCGGCCATGGCGCTGCAGAACGCGCTCCACCGCACCCACCTCACCGACTCGCCGCCCTCCACCGTGATGACGGGCACCTTCACGCAGGTGCTGGTGGACATCGCCAATCTCTTGCGACCGCTGGAAGGCACCAACATTCCCGCCACCCGCGCCCGTCTCGGCCGGATGAGCGCGTACCTCGCCGCCTTCCTCTTCGGCTGCCTTTCGGCCGCGCTGCTCTATCGCGCGGTGGGCATGTGGTGCCTGTTCGTGCCCACCTTCGTGGCGGTGGCGGAGATCTTCACGCTGGGGCCGGACCCGGCGCCGCAGAAGGACAAGGCGTAACCTTGCGCCTCAGCGCTCTTCCGACACCCGCAGCGCCGTCCGCCCGGTGATCTTGCGCTTGCGCGGCGCGGGTTTCCCATCGGCCGGCGCGGTCTCTACGGGGGCGGCGGGCGCCGGAGCTGGCGCCTTGCGCGAAGACGCCTTCTTCGCCGGCTTCGCGGCCACGGCGGCCGGGGCGCGGCTGCCATCGGCGAGGGCAAGCAGCGCCTTCACCCGGTCGCCGGGCTGGGTGAGGGCAGGGGCGTTCGGGTCGACGCGGGAGAGCAGCGCCTTGGTCTTGGGCGCCGGCACACCATCCAGCGCCTCGGCGAAGGCGGCGGGACCGAGCAAGGCGCGGATGGCGCGGATAGCCTCAAGGTCCGTCCCCTCCGCCACCAGCTGGGCGCGGGCGATCTCGTTCACTGCCTTGCGCGCGAGATTGCCGCCGGCCGGGAACAGGCCGGCCTTGCCGCCGATGGCCGCGAGCAAAGCGAAGAAATCCGAAGCCTCAGCCATGGAGCCGCCTCCGCGTCTCGTTCACCAGATCGCGCACAGCATCCACCGCGTTGTACCATTTCTGCTCGAAGGAGGGCGCGTAGGGAAAGTTTTCCGGGTCCATGGCCCGCTCGATGGCGGCCTGATTGCGGACTTCGGTGTCGAACATCTCATAGACCGCATTGGCGTCCTCCGCCTCGTCCCGGAGGCTGATGAGCGTATCGCGGTGCTGGATCTTCTGCGCATGCACCCGGCTCGCCAGCACCAGCGGCCGGCGCTTCGGCTGGGGCAAGGCGGAGCGCGTGACGTGGGCGTTCTCCCACACCGAGGCGCGGAAGGCGTCGAAGCCGAGGGTGGAGAGATAGTCCGGGATGGTCGGCACGATCACCATGTCGGCGAGGCGGATGGCCACCTCGGTGAAGGCGGAGATGCCCGGCGCGCAGTCGAACAGCACCACGTCATAATGCGCGCGCAGGTAGCCGAGCGCCTCGTCGAGCACCTTCAGGGACTGGCCCTCCAGCGAGCGCAGCCCGTAATTCTTCTCTGCCAGCCGCAGGACGATCTCGCGCTCCAGCAGGCGCAGGCGGGGGCTCGCCACCACCATGTCGATGGCCAGTTCCTCGCCCGCCTTCATCACATGGCAGATGCTCGGCGAGATGTACTGGGCGATGGAAGTGCGGTCGCCATAGAGCAGCCGGTCGGCGAGGAAGGACGTCACCGACTGGCGGCGGTCGAGGATCGCGCGCAGCTCGTCGTCATGGGCGAAGCAGTAGGAGGCGTTGGCCTGGGCGTCGAGATCGACCACCACCACCCGCGCGCCCTGCTCCGCAAAGCCTTCCGCCAGCATCACCACGGTGGTGGTCTTGCCCACGCCGCCCTTCATGTTGGCGACAGCGATCACCCGCCCCCCGGCGTCGGCCTCCCCCACTTCGGCCATGTCCGCACCACCCCTCGCAGCCCATGTTGCGCCGCAACCTAAAGGCGATGCTGCACCTGCTCAATAGAGGCCGGTCAAATAATAGAAGCCGATCA
This sequence comes from Xanthobacter sp., assembly GCF_041911315.1. NCBI lineage: Bacteria > Pseudomonadati > Pseudomonadota > Alphaproteobacteria > Hyphomicrobiales > Xanthobacteraceae > Xanthobacter > Xanthobacter sp. The sequence goes on from NZ_JAYRPE010000023.1 coordinate 36,663, forward strand.
CGACGAAGGCGGCGGTGGTCTTGATGATGGTGACGGCGAAAATGTCGCCGTAGGACTGACGATGCGTCAGCCCTGTCACGGTGAGGAGGGTGATGACCGCGCCGTTGTGCGGCAGCGTGTCCATGCCGCCGGCGGCCATGGAGGCGACGCGGTGCATCACCTCCAGCGGGATGCCATAGGCCTGCGCCTCGGCGATGAATTGCTGCGCCATGGCCCCCAGCGCGATGGAGAGGCCGCCCGAGGCCGAGCCGGTGATGCCGGCCAGCGTCGTCACCGTGATCGCCTCGTTGATGAGGGGATTGGGGATGGAGGTGAGCGCAGCCTTGATGACGAGGAAGCCCGGCAGCGCCGCGATCACCGCGCCGAAGCCGTATTCCGTCGCCGTGTTGAGGCCGGCGAGCAGCGCCCCGCCCACCGCTTCCTTGGAGCCGCCGGCAAAATGGCCGGCGATGGCCCGGTAGCCGAACGCCACCACTGTGAGGATGCCGAGCAGCAGCGCCGCTTCCACCGCCCAGATGCCGGCCCAGACGTGGGTCTCAACGCTCACCGCCGGGCCGCCCTCCACAAGCGTCGCGCTGGCCTGCGGCCCGAACCATCCGGGGATGTGCCAGGCGAAGAACAGATTGGCGAGGCCCACCACAACCAGCGGCAGCACCGCGAGCAGCGGCGGCACGGGCGGGACGCCGTCGTCCGGCAGGCTCTCGTTGAGGTGGCCGGTGCCATAGCCTTCGCCGGCGCGGTGGGCCTGCATCCGGCGGAACTCCAGATAGGAGATGCCCACCACGAAGATGAAGATGGAGCCGACGATGCCGAGGATGGGCGCGGCATAGGCTGTCGTGCCGAAGAAGGCGGTGGGGATGATGTTCTGCAGCTGCGGCGTGCCGGGCAGCGTATCCGCCGTGAAGGAGAAGGCGCCGAGCGCAATCACCGCCGGCAGCAGGCGCTTGGGGATGCCCACCTGCCGGAACATCTCCGCGCCGAACGGATAAAGCGCGAACACCACCACGAACAGCGAGACGCCGCCATAGGTAAGTACCGCGCCCACCAGCACGATGGAGACGATGGCCCGCCTCGGCCCTAGCAGGTTCACCACCGCCGAGACGATGGAGCGCGAGAAGCCGGCCAGCTCGATGAGCTTGCCGAAGATGGCGCCCAGCAGGAACACCGGGAAGTAGAGCTTGATGAAGCCCACCATCTTTTCCATGAACAGGCCGGAAAAGATCACCGGCACCGCGGCCGGATCGGTGAGCAGCACCGCGCCGATGGCGGCGATCGGCGCGAACAGGATGACGCTGAAGCCGCGATAGGCCACGAGCATCAGGAAGAAGAGCGCGGCGAGGCAGACGACGAAGCTCATGGCTGTCAATCCGGCGCAGGTAGGGGAGTCCTCAAGCGGGACAGTAATGCGCCCTACGGCCGAGCACCAGCTTCGGAATTCATAAGAATTGTTGCACTGCAATGGCTTGCCGCCGCCCCGGCATCCGCCGGGTCGGCGTCATTCCCTGCCAGCCCCTACGGCGTCGCGATCTGTGCGCGACGCTGCACCCGCTCAATAGAGGCCGGTGAGATAATAGAAGCCGATCACGAAGAACACCGCGGCGGTCTTCACCAGCGTGATGGCGAAGATGTCGCCATAGGCCTGCCGGTGGCTCAGGCCGGTCACGGCGAGCAGGGTGATGACGGCGCCGTTGTGGGGCAGCGTGTCCATGCCGCCGGAGGCCATGGAGGCGACGCGGTGCAGCACCTCCATGGGGATGCCGGCGGCATTGGCCTGGGCGATGAACTGCTCCGACATGGCCGCGAGCGCGATGGACAGGCCACCCGAGGCCGAGCCGGTGATGCCGGCCAGCGTGGTCACGGTGATGGCCTCGTTGACCAGCGGATTGGGGATGGCCGACAGCGCCGACTTGATGAGAAGGAAGCCGGGCAGCGCCGCGATCACCGCACCGAAGCCGTACTCGGTTGCGGTGTTGAGGCCCGCGAGCAGCGCGCCCGACACGGCATCCTTGGAGCCGGTGGAGAATTTGCCGGCGATGGATTTGAAGCCGAACACCGCCACCGTGAAAATGCCGAGAAGCAGCGCGGCTTCCACGGCCCAGATCGCCGCCCAGGTGCTGGTCGGCACGCTGACGGGGGCCGCGCCCGGAACCAGCGTGGCGGTCGCGGTGGCGCCGAACCACTGCGGGATGAGGCGGGCGAAGATCAGGTTGGCGATGCCCACCACGACCAGCGGCAGCAAGGCGAGAATCGGGGAGACGAGCGGCACGGTCTCGTCCACCACCACCTCGTTGAGGTGGCCGGTGCCGTAGCCCTCGCCGGCCTTCGCCGCCTGGCGGCGGCGGAACTCGAGGTAGGACAGCCCCACCGCGAGGATGAAGGCGGTTCCGACGAGGCCCAGGATGGGCGCGGCATAGGCGGTGGTGTGGAAGAAGGTGGTGGGGATGATGTTCTGGATCTGCGGCGTGCCGGGCAGCGTGTCCATGGTGAAGGAGAACGCGCCGAGCGCCACCACCGCCGGCAGGAGCCGCTTGGGAATGCCCACCTGGCGGAACATTTCCGCGCCGAAGGGATAGACGGCGAACACCACCACGAACAGCGAGACGCCGCCGTAGGTCAGCAGGGCGCCCACCAGCACGATGGAGAGGATGGCGCGGCCCGGCCCCAGAAGCTTTACCACCGAAGCGACGATGGAGCGGGAAAAGCCCGACAGCTCGATGAGCTTGCCGAAGACGGCGCCCAGCAGGAACACCGGGAAGTAGAGCTTGATGAAGCCCACCATCTTTTCCATGAAAAGTCCGGAAAAGACGACCGGCACCGCGGCCGGATCGGTGAGCAGCACCGCACCGATGGCGGCGACGGGGGCGAACAGGATGACGCTGAAGCCCCGATAGGCCACGAGCATCAGGAAGAAGAGCGCCGCAAGGCAGACGACAAAGCTCATGGGACGAATCCGGTGGAGGTAAGAATGCGATCGGGCCGGACACTAGTGCGGCCCGCGACCGGACACAGCTTGTCCTTTGGTATGGGGGACCCGACGGACCTTGCGGTAACCGGCAGAAGGCGCACGATGAAACACGGGCCGAGTCGAAAAGGTCCCGGGTACCTCTTGACTTCAACACTTCAACGATTGATAGAGTGTTCACATGAGTTTCGACGCGCAGCGTTCGCTCACGGGCCGGCAGGTGGATGAGGCGGCGGGGATGTTCTCCGCATTGGCCGATCCTCAGCGCCTGCGGCTGCTGATCCTGCTGGCCGGTCGCGAGGCTTCGGTGACGGAGCTGGCGGAGGCCCAGGGGGAGAAGCTTTCGACGGTGTCGGTGCGGCTGAAGGTGCTTCACGCCGCGCGCCTCGTCGGGCGGCGGCGCGAGGGGAAGTCGATCCTCTATCACCTGGCGGACGACCATGTGCTCGCCCTCGTGGCGAGCGCGGTGGAGCACGCCTGTGAGAACCATTGAAGCCGAGAACCGTTGAAGCGAGGAGCAAGCCATGTCCGGGACCTGCAAGATCCACCCGAACCACGACCACCAGCACGGCCCCGGCTGCGGCCACACCGCCATCCGCCACGAGGGGCATGTGGACTATCTCCACGACGGCCACCTGCACCACATGCACGGCGACCATGTGGACGAGCATGTCATCGCGGTGAGCGAGACCAATCCCGACCGCTGCACCCCCAACCACACCTGTGCCGGCCACGAGCCCGGCCATGTCCACGGCCCCGGCTGCGGCCATGAGGCGGTGCCCCACGGCGACCACGTCGACTATCTGGTGGACGGCCACCTGCACCACCCGCACGGCGGCCATTGCGACGACCATGGCCCGGTCGAGGTGGTCCGCGGCTGATCCGCGGGATCGGGATCGCAGATACAAAAAGGCCGCGCCTGATGAGGGCGCGGCCTTTTCGCGTCAGGTGGGGATCACGGCATCAGCGCGATCTGCTCCAGGCCCTCGGTCTCGGGGAAGCCCATGACGAGGTTCATGTTCTGCACTGCCGAGCCGGACGCGCCCTTCACGAGGTTGTCCAGCGTGGAGATGATGACGGCCCGGCCGGGCACGCGGTCGGCCACGACGCCGAGGAACACCATGTTGGACCCGCGCACATGGCGCGACTGCGGCACCTGGCCGAACGGCAGCACATGGACGAAGGCCGCGCCCTTGTAGAAATCGGTCAGGATGCGGTGCAGGTCCTCGGCGGTGGCGCCGGTGGTGCGCACATAGATGGTGGCATAGATGCCCCGGTTCATGGGCGAGAGCACCGGCACGAACATGGGCTTCACCGGCCGGCCGGCGGCCTTGGAGAATTCCTGGTCCAGCTCGCCCATGTGGCGATGGCCGGAAACCGCATAGGCGTGGATGCCCTCTGACACCTCGGAGAACAGCATGGCCTCCTTGGCCGAGCGCCCGGCGCCGGACATGCCGGTCTTGGAATCCACGACGATGCTCTCCGGCTCCAGCGCGCCGGCTTCCAGCAGCGGCACGATGGGCAGGATGGCGGTGGAGGAATGGCAGCCGGGATTGGCGACGAGGCGCGCCTTGCGGATCTCGTCGCGATAGATCTCGGCGATGCCGTAGGCCGCCTCCTTCTGGAGGTCGAGCGCCTGATGGGGATGGCCGTACCATTCCTCATAGGCGCCGGGATCGGACAGGCGGAAGTCGGCGGAAAGGTCCACCACCTTCACGTTGGGCGCCGTATCGAACACCTTCTTGATGACCAATTGGGTGGTGGCGTGCGGCAGCGCGCAGAACACCACGTCCACGGCGGTGAAATCCACCTCGTCGATGGTCACGAGCTTGGGCAGCGCGAAGGGCGCGAACTGGGGGAACACGTCGGCCATGGACTGGCCGGCCTTGCGGTCCGCGGTGAGCGCGACGATCTCGACGCGCGGATGGCGCAGCAGCAGGCGCACCAGCTCGGAGCCGGTGTAGCCCGAGGCGCCCAATACCGCGATCCTTGCCTTTGCGTCAGACATCTTGCTCTCCCGAAGGGTCTCCCGCCGCCCGGCCGCAGCCGGCGAACGGGGCCAAGGTGCTTACACCCAATCACACGTCAGGGAAAAGACAGGGGGGCGCATGGCCGTTCCACGTTTCGTGGAAGAACTGGCGATGCCACCCCTCCGCCGCACGGGAGAGGGGAGAACCGGGACCGTCATTGCCCGGCTCGTCCGGGCAATCCACGGCTGGACCGGGGCAGATCTTCGTACATCCAGGCTGCGGACGGGTGGATCGCCCGGACGAGCCGGGCGATGACACCGATAACCAGCACAGGCCTTTCTCCCTCAGAGGGAGAAAGGTGCGCTCACGCCAGCCGGAACTTGGAGAAGTCGCGGTGCTCGGTGGCGATGCGGCGGACGGTGCCGGTGGCGGCGCGCATCACGATGGTGTCGGTGAGGATCACGTCCCGGCCGAAGCGCACGCCCTTCAGCAGCGCGCCGTCCGTGACGCCGGTGGCGGCGAACAGGCAGTCGCCGCGCACCATCTCGTCCAGCTTGTAGACCTTGGAGAAGTCGGTGATGCCCAGCGCCTTGGCCTGGGCGCGCTTCTTCTCGGTGGCGGGCACGAGACGGCCTTCCAGCTGCCCGCCGGTGCTGCGCGGCG
>NZ_JAYRPE010000024.1:0-76472 GCF_041911315.1 Xanthobacter sp.
CCCCCGCCCCGACGTCACGCCGCGCACCGAGAGCCCCCGCATCGAGGCGCCTCTGCGCCCGCGCGAGTTCGCCTTCCGTCCGGCCGGGGAAAACCGTCCGCTGCCGACGCCGGAGCAGCCGCGCCGCGAGCCCCTCGCCTTGCGCAACGTGAGCCGCGAAGACGCCTCCCTGCGACCCGAGACGGCGAGCCCGCTGCTGCGCGCCCCATCCCCGACGGTGACGCCGCCGGCGGCCGCGGAGGTCGCCGCTCCGGTGATCCATGCCCCGGCGCCGGCTCAGTCAGCGCCTCACGCCTCGCCTTACGCGGCCCCGCCGGTGGCCGCGCCCCCGAGCGTGCCCCACGCCGAGGAGGCTCCCGCCGTCGAGCCGGAGGCGCCGCGCGATCCGCTGGACGATTTCGACGCCGAAATGGCGAACCTGCTCGGCCGCACCAACGCGCGCAGCCGCTGACCCTTCCGCCGGCTTCGGCCGGTCCCGGACGCAAGAAGGCCGGCGGGGCGATGGCTCCGCCGGCCTTCTTCACATCTGAAATCGCTCTGCCGAAATTGGCAGCCGAAAACAGCGGCTCAGTCGTCGCGGTAGACCCGCTCGCGCCGCTCGTGGCGCTCCTGCGCCTCCACCGAGAGGGTGGCGATGGGTCGGGCCTCAAGGCGCTTCAGCGAGATGGGCTCGCCGGTGTCCTCGCAATAGCCGTAGGAACCGTCCTCGATCCGCAGCAGCGCCGCGTCGATCTTGGCGATCAGCTTGCGCTGGCGATCGCGGGCGCGCAGCTCGATGGAGCGATCGGTTTCGGACGACGCCCGATCCGCCAGGTCCGGGTGATTCTGGTTCTCGTCCTGAAGGTGCTGCAGGGTCTCGCGGGCCTCCTTCAGGATGTCGTCCTTCCAACGCAGCAGCTTGAGGCGAAAATACTCGCGCTGCCGGTCGTTCATGAAGGGCTCATCCTCACGGGGCCGATAGTCCTCGTCGATTTGGATCGACATCAGCAAGGTCCTCGATATGCGTCGCTCTGCCGTCGAAGCAAGACGCTGCAAGGCGGATCATGCCCATCCGGCCTTGCGTGGAGCCAAGCACCGACAACGAACTCCCCGTCACGGAACTCAAGGGCTGGCGCCCCAGCGTCCGGGCCGGCGGAGCCGACCTTTCGGCCAGGAGGACGCCCCATGGTCGCCGCGCTTATATCGACGCCTTCGGGTTCCGACAACCGGCATGTCCTTGTCCAGCGGGCGCCGCCCCTTGACGGATGGGCGCCGGGTGCCGACCTTGCTGCGGCGCGACAGGCGGCGGAAGGGATCAAGTCTCATGCGGTTCGAGGGCACGAAGAGCTATGTGGCCACCGACGACCTCAAGGTCGCCGTCAATGCGGCCCTCGTCCTCGAACGCCCCCTGCTCATCAAGGGCGAGCCCGGAACGGGAAAAACCGTTCTGGCGCAGGAGGTTGCCGAAGCGCTGGGGGCGCCGCTGATCGAGTGGCACGTGAAGTCCACCACCAAGGCGCAGCAGGGCCTCTACGAGTATGACGCCGTGGCCCGCCTGCGCGACAGCCAGCTCGGCGACCCCAAGGTCCACGACATCGCCAACTATATCCGCAAGGGAAAGTTGTGGACGGCCTTCTCCTCCCCCGTGCGGCCGGTGCTGCTGATCGACGAGGTGGACAAGGCGGACATCGAGTTTCCCAACGATCTGCTGCAGGAACTCGACCGCATGGAGTTCCATGTCTACGAGACCGGCGAGCAGGTGAAGGCGGAGCAGCGCCCCCTCGTCATCATCACCTCCAACAATGAGAAAGAGCTGCCGGACGCCTTCCTGCGCCGCTGCTTCTTCCACTACATCCGCTTCCCCGATCCCGAGACCATGCGGGCCATCGTCGAGGTGCACTTCCCCGGCATCAAGCAGCGGCTCGTGGGCGAGGCCCTGCGCATCTTCTACGAGCTGCGCGACGTGCCGGGCCTGAAGAAGAAGCCCTCCACCTCCGAGCTGATCGACTGGCTGAAGCTGCTGATGGCCGAGGACATCGAGCTGGAAACCCTGCGCGAGAAGGACGTGCGCAAGGCCATCCCCCCGCTTGCCGGTGCGCTGCTGAAGAACGAGCAGGACGTGCACATGTTCGAGCGCCTCGCCTTCCTCGCCCGACGGGAGCAGCGCTGATCCATGGACGCGACGCAGATCCTCGTCGCCCTCCTCGTCATCGGCGCGCCGCTGGCGCTGTTCCTCAGCCTGCGCGGCAGCGGCAAGGGTGGCGGTGGCGAGAAGGCTGCCGCCGCGAAGCCGGACGCCGCGCCGAACCGGGCGAAGCCGCCGGCGGACTACGGGCTCGGCCGGGAGGATTCCCCCTCCCCCGCCGCATCGACCGCCAGCAGCGAGCCGGACACCGCCAATGCGCAGCGGGCCGCCGCGGCTGCGGCAGCCGGCGGCGCGCTCATCATCGCGGCGGGGTATGCGGCCCATCACCATTCCGGCGAGGCGGGGGGCGAATCCCCCCATGTGGGCCACAGCGGCGGCGGCCCCGATTCCGGTGACAGCGGCGGCTCGGGCGACGGGGACGGCGGCGGCGAATAGGGTCGCCCGGCGTCGCCCCGCGAACAACACTTAGCCAACCTACGAAGTTTTCCTTGCGGGGATCGATTGCGCGCATATACTTAGCTACATGGCTAAGCATGATCCCGATCTCTCGCTGCTCTTCCACGCGCTGGCCGATCCGACCCGCCGGTCGATCCTGACGCGCCTCGCCGAGGGGCCGGCGGCGGTGACGGATCTCGCCGGCCCCACGGGCCTGCGCCTGCCCACCGTGATGCGGCATCTGTCCGTGCTGGAGGAGGCCGGGCTGATCGCCACGACCAAGGACGGGCGCGTGCGCACCTGCGCCATCCGCCCCGAGGCGCTGGAGCCCGCCCGCACCTGGATCGACGAACAGCGCGCGCTCTGGGAGGCCCGGCTCGACCGGCTGGACGCCTTCGTGACCAACGTGATGAAGGGAGGAGACCAATGACACCGCAGGACGCCCCCGGCGATTTCGCCACGCTCACCTTCACGCGCGAGGTCGCCGCGCCGCTCGCGACCCTCTGGCAGGCCTGGACCGCCCCGGCCGCACGCGCGGTGTGGGCTGCCCCCACGCCCGCCGTGACGGTGGAATTTCTGGAGGCAGACACACGCGTGGGCGACCGCGAGGTCACGCTGTGCAAGGTGGCGGGTGCGCCCGACATCCGGTGCGACTGCGGCTGGCTGGCGCTCACGCCCTCCGCGCGCAGCGTGAACTATGAGGTGGTCTCCAGCGAAGGAGAAACCCGGTCTGCGGCGCTGGTGACGGCGGATTTCTCCGGCGACAGCGAACGCAGCCGGCTGGTGGTGACCGTCCAGCTCTCCTCGCTCGTCGGGGATATGGAAGCGGGGTACCGGCAGGGCTTCGAGGCCGGGCTCGGCAATCTCGCCAGCGCGGCCGAGCGCACCATGGTGCTGGAGCGGGTCATCAAGGCCCCGCGATCCGTGGTCTGGGGCGCGTGGATGAATCCTCAGTCGCTGCCGCAATGGTGGGGGCCGGACGGCTTCTCCTGCCGCACCACGCGCATCGATCTGCGGCAGGGCGGGGAGTGGGTGTTCGACATGATCGGGCCGGACGGCACCGTCTTCCCCAACCACCATCTCTACCGGGAGGTGCGGCCGCAGGAGCGGATCGCCTATTCCCTGCTCTGGGGCGAAAACGGGCCGAAGCACGCCGACGCCTGGGCGGCGTTCGACGAACAGGATGGGGCGACCAAGGTCACGCTGGGCATGGTGTTCAGCACGGCGGCCGAGTTTAAGACCGCCAAGGGCTTCGGCGCGGTGGAACTCGGCCAGCAGACGCTGGCCAAGCTGGAACGGCGCGTCACGGGCTGACGCTCAGCCCGGAACCCTCACCACCAAATCTCTCACCACCAAATTTCTCACCACCAGGCCTTGCCGATGTTGAAGGTGTAGCTGAGAGAGACGCCGGCGGTGAACTGGTTGGCATCGGTGGTGAGCGGTGAGGAGGCCGCATCGCCGAGGAGGCGGCCATAGCCGCCGAACACGCCGGTCTCGAAGCCGTTGCGGAAATTGTAGGTGAGCTGCGCCATGGCGCCCACCATGTCGAAGCCGGCGGAGGCGTTGTAGACCGGCAGCGGATTGCCGAACGCATTGGCGACGACGGCCTGGACCGGCGTGACGCCGAAATAGGTGCTCATGTAGCCCGAGCCGCCATAGGTGAGGCGGGGGCCGACGGCGAAGCGCCACTGGCCGTAGGGCAGGATCACGTCCGCGCCGAGCAGGCCGCGGATGCCTTCGAAGCCGCCAACGCCGTAGCGCAGTTCCGCGCGGGTGCGCAGCCAGTCGGTGATGTACCACTCGGCGAAGGCGCCGGCTTCCAGCGCCGGATCGATGTTGCCGAGGCCGGTGAGGCGATAGGAATCGCCGGAATCACGGCCCCAGTCGATGCGGCCAACGGCGCCGATGCGGAAATTGCCGGTGTCGAAGAGGGCCAGGGACGGGTTGTCGTCCACGCTGCGGAAGACGTTGAGCTGGCTCGCCTTGCGGACGGAGAAGATGAGGCCGGGCCGGAAGGAATAATTGTCCGCGCCGGGATAGCTCGGGTCCGCCGAGACGGACGCGCCGATGGTCAGGTACCAGTCCTCGTTGGCCGAGGGCGGAACCGGGGTGGGCGGCGGCGGCGTGAACAGGTCGGCCGCCTGCGCGACGCCGCACGCTCCCCCGGCGAGTACCGTGGCGAGGAGGAGGGAACGCAGCTTGCGGAACACGACCATCGGGAGACCTCTGTCAAAACCTGCGGCCATCCTGTGGCCGGGCGGCTTTACGAAATGCCAAAACCGCACGGCTGGTGCACGGCAATAAAGCCGGCAAATCCGCTTGTGCAAGGTGAGGGTTAACCAAGCGTTGGGTCAAGGCCGCCGGGACGATCCCGGCCCCGCGTTGCAGATCGGCAACGCCTGTCCGGCGCGGCCGGCCAGGAAGGCGCGTCACGAAGGCGCGTCAGGAGGGCGCGTCAGGAGGCGCGGCGGCGCCGGCTGATGAAGACCGCGAGCCCCACCCCCACCAGCGAGGCCGCGAGGCCGTACCAGGTGAGCGCATATTCCAGATGCCGGTTGGGAAAGGCGATGCGCGTGCCGCCGCCGATGGGCAGTCCGCCCGGCACCGGCGTCGCATCGGCATCGATGAGGAAGGGCGCAGCGCCGGAAATGCCGCGGGCGGCGGCGATCTCGGCCGGCTCCATGCGGTAGAAGCTGCCGTGGGCGGGATCATTGGCCGGCACGAACCAGCTCGCCTCCTCGGGGAAGCGCAGCAGGCCGACCACCTCCACCTCGCCCTTGACCTCACCTTCCGCCCGCGTCGCGGGATCGCGCCGGTCGGACGGGACGAAGCCGCGGTTGATGAGGATGGGCGGGCCATCGGGGCGAATCAGCGGCGTCACCACGAGGAACCCCTGCCCCTTCACCGGGCCGGCGGCGTCCTCTCCGCGCACGGTGTAGACGAGGGCTTCCTTCGCATGGTCGAAGGTGCCGCGCACTTTTACCCGGCGGTATTCGTCCTCCTCGCGGGTCAGCGCGGGCCAGCGGGCGGGGGGCGGCACGTCCTGCGGGGCGGCGTGGACGCGCGCCTCGACGCGGGCGAGCAGCGCCTCCTTCCAGGCGAGGCGATTGAGCTGCCAGGTGCCGAGGCCGACGAGCACGGCGAAGGCCACGCAGGCGAGCACGAGCAGGAGAAGCCCGCGGCCGCGCCGCGCGGGAGACGGCGCGGTGGCAGGCGGCACCGAGGACGGCGGCACCGGGGACTGCGCTTTGCCGGTCACTGGCCGTCCAGCCGGCCCTCGGAGGCCTTGTTGCGATACTGCAGCGCCACCATCAGCGCCTTCAGCGGCCGCAACAGGCCGAGGGTGACGACGAGGATGGCCGGGATCCACAGCAGCGCGTGGACCCACATGGGCGGCTCGAACTTCGCCTCCACCCAGAAGGCGAGCGCGACCACGATGAAGCCGGCGAACAGGATGACGAACACCGCCGGCCCGTCGCCCGCATCGGCGAAGTCATAGTCGAGGTCGCAGGAGGTGCACTTGGGCGCAAGGTCGAGGAAGCCCTTGAACAGCGGGCCGCGGCCGCAGCGCGGGCAGCGGCAGGAGAGTCCCGCCGCGAAGGGGGAAACCGGGGCGTGATAGGGATCGAGCGACACGGGGCACCTCCGGTGCCGAAATGAGAAGGCCGGCGCGTGGGTGCGCCGGCCTGAGGCTTGTCTCTGGCGCGGTGGAACCCGCGCGGATCAGGCGTGTCCGCCCTGCGCCCACACATAGATGAAGGTGAACAGGAACAGCCACACCACGTCCACGAAGTGCCAGTACCAGGCGGCCGCCTCGAAGCCGAAGTGCTTCTGGGGGGTGAAGTCGCCCATGTAGGTGCGCATCAGGCACACCGCGAGGAAGATGGTGCCGACGATCACATGGAAGCCGTGAAAGCCGGTCGCCATGAAGAAGGTCGCGCCGTAGATGTTGCCGGCGAAGTGGAAGTGCGCGTGGATGTACTCGTACGCTTGGCACATGGAGAACAGGACGCCGAGCACCACCGTGCACCACAGGCCCCACTTGAGGCCCTGACGGTCGCCGTGCACCAGCGCGTGGTGCGCCCAGGTCACCGTCGTGCCCGAGGTGAGCAGGATCAGCGTGTTGAGCAGCGGAAGGTGCCAGGGATCGAGGCTCTCGATGCCCTTGGGCGGCCACACGCCGCCGGTGAAGTCCATGCGCATGAAGTTGATGGCCTCACCCGAGAACAGGGAGGCATCGAAGAACGCCCAGAACCAGGCGACGAAGAACATCACCTCGGAGGCGATGAACAGGATCATGCCGTAGCGCAGGCCGAGCACCACCACGCGGGTATGGAAGCCGGCGCGGCTCTCGCGGATCACGTCCCGCCACCAGCCGAACATGGTGTAGAGCACGCCGAGGAAGCCGACGATCATGACGAGCGAGGTGCCGCCGTGCATCCACACCACGGCACCCGAGGTGAGGATCAGCGCCGCGACCGAGCCGATGATCGGCCACGGGCTCGGGTCGACGACGTGGTAATCGTGCTTGACGTGTATGTCGGCCATGGCGAACCGGCCTCCCCTTTTCCCAGTCTCGTCGAGCCCACCCGGCTTCACGCCGGGGGGCCGTTTGCGTTCTGGACGGCGACGCCGCCCGAATGTCATGCCCCGGTCGGGGCGGTGATCGTTGCGCCTAGAGCGGCTTTCGCGCGCCCTCCGCGTCGGCGCGGACCTTGTCCAGCGTGTCCGCGTTGGCGCGGACCTGCGGCTTGTCCGCCTTCGCCGGGAAGAAGGTGTAGGACAGGGTGATGTCCTTCAGCGTCTTCAGGTCCGGGTCGTCGGCGATGGACGGATCGACGTAGAACACCACCGGCATGTCCATCTTCTCGCGGCCGGCCAGCGTCTGCTCCTCGAAGCAGAAGCACTGCAGCTTCACGAAATAGGCGCCGGCCTGGGGCGGCGACACGTTGTAGGTGGCGTTGGCGCGGGTGTCGTCGGCGGAGCGGTTCTGCGCCGTGTAATGGGCAAGGCTGGTGGCGCCGATCTTCACCGTCATTTCGCGCTGCACGGGCGCGAAGGCCCACGGCAGGCCGGGCGAGACGTTGGCATCGAAGCGGATGGTGATCTCGCGGTCGAGCGGCGCGGCGGTGGGCGTCGAGCCGACGCGGGTGGCGCCGCCGAAGCCGGTGAGCGAGCAGAACATGGCGTAGAGCGGCACCGAGGCGTAGGTGACGCCCACCATGGCGGCGATGAAGCCGACGCACGCAGCCGCCACCACCCAGTGTCGGGCGGCACGGGGAGCGCTCTCAGCCATCTTGTCGTTCGCCTCGACCATTCCTCGTCCTCGCGTCCGGAGCCCCCCGGACCCTCTTCCGTCTGATCCTGCCCGTTCCGCCGATCCCCTGCCCTGCCCTAGAGCGGGCGGTTGAGCACGTTGGGACCGAGCTTCACGATCGTCACCACGTAGAACAACAGCGCCAGGAACCCCAGCACGGAGGCGATGGCGATGCTGCGCGCGCGCTGCCGCTTGAGCTGCTCGGGCGTCAGCACGACACCGTCCTCCTGCGGAGGACGCGGCTTTTCCTTCTTCTCACCGCTCATCGCAGCAGGCCACCAATGACCGCCTCGCCGAGCAGCGTCGCGAACAATGCAAACAGATACACGATGGAAAATCCAAACAGGCCCTTGGCCGCCTTCACCGCCGCCTCGCCCTGCCGGACGCGGAAGACGCGCACCGCAAGGACGATCATCCAGGCCCCGGCCAGCACCGAGACCGCGCCATAGGCGAGGCCGGCATAGCCGAGGAAGGCGGGACTGGCGGCAAGCGGCACCAGGAACAGGGTGTAGAGGAGAATCTGCAGCCGGGTCTCGTCCGGCCCCGCCGTCACCGGCAGCATGGGGACGCCGGCGCGGGCGTAGTCGTCGGCCCGGTAGAGCGCCAGCGCCCAGAAGTGGGGCGGCGTCCAGAAGAAGATGATGGCGAACAGCAGCACCGGCTCCAGCGACACGGTGCCGGAGGCGGCCGCCCAGGCGACCAGCGGCGGGAAGGCGCCGGCGGCACCGCCGATGACGATGTTCTGCGAGGTCGAGCGCTTCAGCCACATGGTGTAGATCACCACATAGAAGAAGATGGTGAAGGCGAGCAGGGCGCCGGCGAGCGCATTGACCAGAAGGCCGAGCACCACCACCGAGAAGGCGGAAAGGGTAAGGCCGAAGGCCAGCGCCTCGCGGCCGGTGACGCGGCCGGAGGGCACCGGACGGCCCCGCGTGCGGGTCATCACGGCATCGATGTCGGCGTCCCACCACATGTTGAGCGCGCCCGAGGCGCCCGCGCCCACGGCGATGCACAGCAAGGCGGTGAAGGCGATGACGGGGTGCACGTCGCCCGGCGCACGCACGAGGCCGACCAGCGCGGTGAAGATCACCAGCGACATGACGCGGGGCTTCAGGAGCTCGAAATAGTCGCGCGGCGCGGCATGGCCCTCGCCCGCGGCGGCGACGCCGGCCGACGCAGCCCCGCCCGCCATAACGCCGCCCGACGCCATGGCGTACGGGTCGGGTCCGGTCAGGCTGGCACGCTCGTCACTCATTTCCAAACTCCGGACATCCTTGAACGCGACGTTCGAGACTTCATTTCGGAAAGATCCGCCCCGGAGGGCGGCGGGAGCCGCGGTCGCCCGCGGCCCCGGAGCCTGGGTTCCGGCCTCACTTGATGCGGGGCAGGACCTCGAACTGGTGGTAGGGCGGCGGGGACGGCAGGGTCCACTCCAGGGTGGTCGCACCCTCGCCCCACGGATTGTCCCCCGCCTTCTCCTTGCGCAGGAAGGCGAGCGTGGTGCCGGTGATGAAGATCAACACCGCGACGCCGGAGATGTAGGAACCGATCGAAGAGACGAAGTTCCAGTGGGCGAACGCGTCCGGATAGTCCGCATAGCGGCGCGGCATGCCGGCGAGACCCAGGAAGTGCTGCGGGAAGAACACCAGGTTCACGCCGACGAAGGTGACCCAGAAGTGCAGCTTGCCCCAGAATTCCGGGATCATGTAGCCGAACATCTTCGGGAACCAGTAGTACCAGCCCGCGAAGATGGCGAACACGGCACCGAGCGACAGCACGTAGTGGAAGTGCGCCACCACGTAATAGGTGTCGTGCAGCGAGCGGTCGATGCCCGCGTTGGAGAGCACCACGCCGGTGACGCCGCCCACGGTGAACAGGAAGATGAAGCCGATGGCCCACAGCATGGGCGTGCGGAACTGGATGGAGCCGCCCCACATGGTGGCGATCCACGAGAAGATCTTCACGCCCGTGGGCACCGCGATGATCATGGTCGCGGCGACGAAGTAGGACTGGGTCGAGGAGGACAGGCCCACCGTGTACATGTGGTGCGCCCACACCACGAAGCCCACCACGCCGATGGCGACCATCGCGTAGGCCATGCCGAGATAGCCGAACACGGGCTTGCGCGAGAAGGTGGAGATGATGTGGGAGATCAGCCCGAAGCCGGGCAGGATCAGGATGTACACCTCGGGATGGCCGAAGAACCAGAAGAGGTGCTGGAACAGGATCGGATCACCGCCGCCGGCCGGGTCGAAGAAGGTGGTGCCGAAGTTGCGGTCCGTCAGCAGCATGGTGATGGCGCCGGCCAGAACGGGCAGCGACAGCAGCAGCAGGAAGCCCGTGATGAGCTGCGACCAGGCGAACAGCGGCATCTTGTGCAGCGTCATGCCCGGGGCGCGCATGTTGAAGATGGTGGTGATGAGGTTGATGGCACCGAGCAGCGAGGACGCGCCGGCAAGGTGCAGCGAGAAGATCAGCAGATCCATGGCCGGGCCGGGATGGCCGAGCTTGGACGAGAGCGGGGGATAGATGGTCCAGCCGCCGCCGAAGCCGTTGGTGCCCGGCGCGCCTTCCACGAACAGCGAGGAGAGCGCGAGGATGAACGCGGGCGGCAGCAGCCAGAAGGCGATGTTGTTGATGCGCGGGAACGCGGTGTCCGGCGCGCCGATCATCAGCGGGGCGAAGTAGTTGCCGTAACCGCCGATGAGCGCGGGCATCACCATGAAGAAGATCATGATGAGGCCGTGGCCGGTGGTGAAGACGTTGAAGGTCTGCGGATCCTTGAAGATCTGGAGACCCGGCTGCTGCAGCTCCATGCGGATGGCGATGGAGAGGGCGCCGCCCACGATCCCCGCCACGATGGCGAAGATCAGGTACATCACGCCGATGTCCTTGTGGTTGGTCGAGAACACCCAGCGCTTCCAGCCCGTGGGGATGTGCGCATCGTGGGTGTCGTGATCGTCGTGATGGCTGTGGGTGACTGCCTCGGTGGCCATTCCCGCTTTCCTCGTGTTCCCGGCGCCGGCCCCGTCCCGCCGCGCCGCATCTACCCTGGAAACCGCCCGGCCGTCCGCCGCGCGGGGAAACCTCAAGGGCCCGCCAGAGCGGGCCCGGAACCGTCAGCGCGCGGTCGCGGCACCTTCGAGGGTGCCGGCATCGGCGAACTTGCCCTCGGCATCCCTGGCGGAAGCGAACTTGGCCTTGGCCTGGGCGACCCAGGCGTTGAAGTCGGCTTCGCTCACGGCGCGCACGGCGATGGGCATGAAGGCATGGTCGCGGCCGCACAGCTCGGAGCACTGGCCGTAATAGACGCCCTCGCGGGTGATCTTGAACCAGCTCTCGTTCAGGCGGCCCGGCATGGCGTCGATCTTCACGCCGAAGGAGGGCACCGCGAAGGAGTGGATCACGTCCGCCGCCGTCACCTGGATACGGATGTTCTTGTTGATCGGAACAACGACTTCGTTGTCCACCGCGAGCAGGCGGGGCTGGCCGGGCTTCAGGTCCTTCTCGGCGACGAGGTAGGAGTCAAAGCCGAAGCCGCCATTGTCCGGATATTCGTAGGACCAGTACCACTGGTGGCCGGTCACCTTCACGGTGAGGTCGGGCTTGGGGATGTTCAGTTCCAGGTGCAGGAGCCGGAACGAGGGGATGGCGATGGCCACCAGGATCAGCACCGGCACCACCGTCCAGGCCACTTCGATCATGGTGTTGTGGCTGGTCTTGGAGGGCACCGGATTGGCGCGCTCGTTGAACCGCACCACCACGATCACCAGCAGCACCAGCACGAACAGCACGATGGCGGTGATGATGCTGATGAGCAGAACGTTGAAGGTGTGGATGTTCTCCATCACCGGGGTGGCGGCGTCCTGCAGATTGATCTGCCACGGGGCCGGCTGGCCCATCTGGGCATGGGCCGCCGCGCTCGCGAACATCACCGCGGCGAAAGCGCCGGCGGCGAGGGCAGCATCGCGCATACGGGTCGCGGTGCGAATGAGCGACATCATCTTCTACCCATCTCCCTGGCCGGCGGAGAACCGCCGGGAATTTCCCTGCCGCCGGTGCGCCGAAGGGGCGCGCCACGGGGCCCTTATTCGAGTGCGAGACCGCGTTCTGCAGCCGCATGCAACTGCGTTGTTTTTGGGCAGGCACTCTCCCTAAGATTCATCAAACACAATTGGGGGCGCCTTGCAATCGCCCGGGGTTTGCCCAATTGGACAAAACGTCCAAGCCCGCTCCGGCCGGCGCCGGAGGACGCGCCGATCGTTTTAGTAACCAATTGTTCTAACTCCACTTTAGCCAGCCCCACACACCTCCTCGAGCGAGTCGCACGGGGTTTGAAACGGGGCGCAAGAGACAAAATACCGCGCACCCCGTCCGTGGTTTACGCAAGGGCGCCGGGTCGGAATGCCGACGGGGGAAAGTGGGTCCTGCCCCATTGTTGACGCGATGCCTTGGGCATTAAGGCATTGGTTCACGAAATCAGATAAGGCAGGATCGCCCGGCCTCCCCCGCCGGACCCTGCCGGAGCTTGCGATGGTCCTGTCGTTCCGACCTTTTCCCGCCATTGAGACCGATCGCGCCGAAACGCCCGGCACGGGGACGCCTCGCGCCGGGGGGCGCGCGCTGGCGCTGTTCCTCGGGGCCTTCGTGGCCGCACTGCTCTCGGCGGCGGCCCCGGCGGCGGCGCAGGGCGTGGTGAAGTCGGTGTTTGGCGAATGGCAGATTCGCTGCGACACCCCGCCCGGCGCGCAGAGCGAGCAGTGCGTGCTGCTCCAGTCGGTGCAGGCGGAGGACCGGCCCAATGTCGGCCTCACCGTGATCGTGCTGAAGACCTCCGACCAGAAAAGCCGCCTGCTGCGCGTGCTGGCGCCGCTCGGCGTGCTGCTGCCCGCCGGCCTCGGCCTCAAGATCGACGACCAGGACATCGGCCGCGCCGGATTCGTGCGCTGCCTGCCCAATGGCTGCGTCGCCGAGGTGGTGATGGACGAAACCCTCGTCGGCCGCCTCAAGTCCGGCAAGACCGCCACCTTCATCATCTTCCAGACCCCGGAAGAGGGCATCGGCGTCCCGCTCAGCCTCAACGGATTCGGTCCGGGATTTGATGCCCTGAAGTAAGGTCGTCGGCCGTCGTCACGCTTCGGCGGACGGCCACCACCCCGCCGCGTCGACGGCATGGTTTCGACACGCTCGCCCGTCATGAGCGAAGAGCAGGAGCCACTGGGGATGGGTGGCGCCGAAGTTGCTTGGAAGCAGCCCTTGCGGAAGGCGTTCTGATCCGTCAGGGATCGGGACCGGGGGAGGACGTCGCGCATGCCAGTCGATGAACACGCCTTGTTCGGTGGGGCGCTGGCCTTCATGTGCGCCGCCGTCATCGCGGTCCTCGTCGCCAAGCGCATCGGTTTCTCACCCATCGTCGGCTACCTCCTGGTGGGCATCGCCATCGGCCCCATCGGCCTCAATGTGGCCGACCCCTCGGTGGTGCACACCGTCGCCGAGCTGGGCGTGGTCATGCTCCTGTTCCTCGTCGGACTGGAGCTGAAGCCGTCGCACCTCCTCTCCATGGGGCACTACATCTTCGGGCTGGGCACGGCGCAGCTGGTGCTCACCTCGCTGGCGTTCGCGCTGCTGGCCTATTTCGGCCTCGGCTTCGGCGTGGCGGCGGCGGTGGTCTCCGGCCTCGCGCTGTCGGTGTCGGGTACCGCCATCGCGCTGCAGCTCGTGGGCGAGCGCGGCGACCTCGGCAGTCCCTACGGGCAGCGTACCTTCTCCATTCTCCTGTTCCAGGACATCGCGGTGGTGCCGCTGCTGGCGCTGGTGCCGCTGCTCGCGCCCGGCAGCGAGACCGAGATCCATGATCCGAAGGCCACGCTGATGCAGGCGGGCATGGCGGTGGGCGCCATCGCCGTCATCGTCGTGGCCGGCCGCTATCTGCTCAATCCCCTGTTCCGGGTGCTGGCCCGCTCCGGCGCGCGCGAGGCGATGACGGCAGCCGCGCTGATGGTGGTGCTCGGCGCCGCCGGCCTGATGGAGATCGCCGGCATGTCGGCGGCCATGGGCGCGTTCCTCGCCGGCCTGCTGCTCTCGGAAAGCACCTTCCGGCACGAACTCGAAGCCAATGTGGATGCCTTCCGCGGCCTGCTGCTCGCCATCTTCTTCATGAGCATCGGCATGACGCTGAACATCGACGTGATCCTCCACCACATTCCGCGCCTCGTGGTGGGCGCGCTGGCGGTGGCGGTCATCAAGTCGGTGGTGGTCTATCTGGTGTTCCGGGCCGACAACATCGCCCCCGGCGATTCCCTGCGCGCCTCGGTGGCGCTGATGGCGGCGGGCGAATTCGCCTTCGTCCTGTTCCCCCTGGGCCTTGCCAACAACATCCTGCGCACCGAGCAGACGGACCTGCTCATCGCTCTTGCGGCGCTCACCATGGTGCTCGGCCCCCTGCTCTTCGCCGGCGTCTCGCGTTTCCTGCCGCGCTTCACCCCGCCGGCGCCGGAGCCGCCCGCCGACGATTTCACCGATGCCGACGGCTCCGTGCTGGTCATCGGCTTCGGCCGGTTCGGGCAGATCGTGTCCCAGTGCCTTCTGGCGCAGGACGTGAGCGTGACGATCATCGACAAAGACGTGGAGATGATCCAGAGCGCCGGCCGGTTCGGCGTGCACATCTATTATGGCGACGGCACCAGACTTGACGTTCTTCGCGCCGCTGGCGCGGAGACGATGGAAGTGATCTGCATCTGCGTGGACAACAAGGACGACGCCAACCGCATCGTGGAGATCGTGCGGACCTCCATCCAGGGGCCGCGCCTGTTCGTGCGCAGCTTCGATCGCGTGCATTCCATGGAGCTGGTGCGCCTCGGCGTGGATTTCGAGCTGCGCGAGACCCTCGAATCGGCCCTCTCCTTCGGCGCCCGCACCCTTGAGGCGCTGGGCGTGAGCGAGAGCGCCGCCGAGGCCCGCATCGCCGACGTGCGCGAGCGCGACCGCGCCCGGCTGGAGCGGCAGATGCAGGACGGCCTGTTCGCCGGCGCCGATCCCTTCACGCGTCCCAAGGTGGAGCCAGAGCCTCTCACCGAACCCGAACACCGCGCCCGCCCGCTCAACCCCGAGGCGCAGGACATCCTCACCCACGAGACCGAATTCTCGGGCTGATCGGGCGGGGGCGCCGCCGCTTGTCCGGGTAAAGAGGCGTCGGGGCAGTGTGTCCGGACCAGCACCGCGGTCATGGCCGGGCTTGTCCCGGCCATCCACGTGGGTGGGCCGGGAACACCCGTCCAGACATCGCGCCTGCGGCCCGACGTGGATACCCGGGACAAGCCCGGGCATGACAGTGGTGAGCAGAGGGAACAGCTGTTCGAGCACGGGGACACCCTTGGCTCCAAGCGCGGCCGGCGGGTGCGGCGAGCCATCTCGCGCACCGGACGCATGGAGCGCCAGCGGACTGCGAGCTGGCGCCCAGCTCAAAAGACGGCCGAAGGCACTTCCGCCCCCCAGCGCTCTCACGCATTGCCCGCTGCGCGGGAATCTTGCGCTGGGGCCCCGGGTCAGCGCTCCGGCTGAAGCCGTCGCTTGTCCGGGGGACCAGCGCCCGGTACCGTTATCCGAGCTGGAAGCATCGCTTCCACCATCCCCTGTCAATTCCCGTAACGGAACCGAACCATTTCGTGATTTCGGCAGGACGATGGCGTAAGCTTGCTGCCAAGATTTCGGGCAGAAGCCGGAGCGGGACGCCTTCTCCCCTCGCACGCCCGCGATCCGACGGAGTTCGCGTATGGATCAGTTCGTGGAGATGCTGCGCGCGGCCCAGGGCGGGCAGGCGATGGAGAATATCGGCCGCATGTACGGCCTTTCCGCGCAGCAGGCCCAGCAGGTGGCCGAGGCGGTGATGCCCGCCTTCGGGGAGGCGTTCAAGCAGGCCTCGCAATCTCCCGAATCCCTTGCCGCGTTGATGACGCTGATGACGAGCGGCCCCTATGGCGCCTTCTATTCGCAGCCCGCGCCCCCCGCCGAGCTGACCCGCGCCGGCTCCGAGGCGCTCGATACCGTGTTCGGCTCGTCCGAGGTCAGCCGCGCCGTGGCCGCGCACGTCGCCTCCTCCACCGGCCTCGGCATGGCCATGGTGAAGCAGGTGATGCCCACCTACGCCACCTTGGTAGTGGGTGGCCTCGCCAAGTCGCTCGCCGCCTCCGGCGCGTTGCAGCAGATGCTGGCCGCCATGCTCAGCCGGATGCCGGGGCAGACCGAGCAGAAGATCGCGCCCATTTCCTCGGGCAATCCCTGGATCGACGCGTTCCTGGCCTTCACCAGCACCGCCACCGAACAGGGCGGCCGGTCCTACAGCACGGGCAATCCGTGGGCGGATGCCTACGCCCAGATGATGTTCCAGCGCGCCGCCCCGGCCCCTGCGCCCCAGCGCAATCCGGCCAACGCATGGCAGGACGTGGTGAACGCCATGTCCAAGACCATGATGCAGGCCGGCGTGCCGCCCACCCGCGAGAAGCCGCCGGAGCCCCCGCCCGCGCCGCTACTGCCGTTCCAGAACTTCTTCGCGCAGATGTTCGCCCAGGGCTTTCCCCCACCCTTCCCGCCGCCGGCCCAGCCCGGCGCGCCCGATGCGAGCCGGCAGGCCTATGCGGTGCCGGAATTCTGGCTCAACATCATGCGCTCGGCCGCAGCGTCCATGGCGGCCGCCACCCAGAGCATGAATGCGGTCACCCAGAACGGGCAGACTGTGCAGGAAGCCGAGACCCTGCCCCCCGACCGCCCCCGCCTCGGCCGCGCCGATGGCGACAAGCCCGCGGCGGACCGCTTCTCCGGCGGCAAGTGATTGAGCTCAATGAATTGATCGCCAGATAAAAATCGACCCGCGCCGGTTGCGGACGGCGCGGGTCGAGGCACGGCGGAGTCGAGGGGCGCTTCCGCCGGATTCTTGAATTCAGTCGGCCGGGTAGCCGCGCCAGGCAGCGAGCCGCGCCGCAGCCCGGCGCTCCTTGGCGCGGACCACCAGAAGCTGGGTCGGGTCTTCGAACAGCGGCGCGGAGACGGCATCGCGCACATCCGCTCGCGTCACCCCGATATCGCGCAGCATATGGTCATCGAGATGGGCGATCTCGGCCATCACCTGCCGTCGCTCCATGACGCGGCCGATGGTCTGCACCTGACGCAGGCCCTTGACGGCAGCGCCGACGGCCGAGAGGCACAAGGCGGCGACCAGCTCGCCCGCGGGGGCGAAGGGGGTCCTGCGGGTTTCACCATGGTACGTCATCATCATCTCCGTTGCCTGGATGCGCTCCGCCGACCCTCCTTTCCGGGGCCGTGATGGTCTGAACACACCCGGCATGTACTGAACGGGCCTGAAACTGGCCCTGACACCCCGGTGAAACCACCCGATTTCGCGCCGCATCCAATCGGCAGGACCTTTCTGGATGCTTCGCACAAATCACGCTAGCGAATGTTTTTCATCTCTCGTATCGTTTTGTGTGATGATTGCGGCGACGGGGCGGCCGGCCCATGCGGCTGGCGCAGGGCTGCCCCACAGGAGCGCGACGATGACGGCCATGCTCGACCCCGACCAGCTGAGAACCTTTGTGGCCATTGCCGAAACCGGCAGTTTCACCAAGGCGGCGGAGGTGGTCCACAAGACCCAGTCGGCGGTCTCCATGCAGATGAAGCGGCTGGAAGAGCGGGTCGACCGCCCCATCTTCGTCCGCGACGGCCGCGCCTCCCGCCTCACCGAAGACGGCGAACGCCTCCTCGACTACGCCCGGCGCATCGTGAAGCTGAACATGGAAGCGGTCTCCAGCTTCGCCGACGCCGAGCTTTCGGGGCGGGTGTGCCTGGGCGTTCCGGACGATTACGCGGACCGCTATCTGCCTGATATCATGGCGCGATTTTCGCGCACGCATCCGTCTGTCGAGCTCACGGTGATCTGCGAGCCCACCGCCGAGCTGGTGCAGTACATCGCCTCCGGCACCATCGATCTCGCCATCATCACCGCCACCGAGATCACCTCGCGCAACGCCCATGTGATCCGCCGCGAGCGCCTGCTGTGGGTCTCCTCCGCCCGCCATGCGGCGCATCTGGAAACCCCGGTGCCGCTGGCTTTGGGGCGGCCCACCTGCCAGTGGCGGGAGATCGCCGTGTCGCGGCTGGCGGGTGCCGGTCGCGGGCACCGCATCCTCTACACCAGCCCCAATTGCGGCGCCGTGGTCGCGGCGGTTCTCTCCGGTCTCGCGGTGTCCGTGCTGCCGGAATCGGCGTTGCGCACCGGCATGCGCGTGCTCGGAGCGGCGGAGGGCTACCCGCCCCTACCCCCTTGCGATATCGGGCTTTTGCGCAATCGCCACGAGCCTTCCGCGCTGGCCGATGCGCTCGCCCAGCACATCGTGCAGGGCCTCGACAACCTCACCGAAGTGGACGCGGCGGAGTAGGCCGGCGCGGCCCGTCACACCGTCTCGGCGTAGCGCTCGTAGGCGTCCTCGACCGTGAGGATATGCGAGCGCATGGCCTGCGCCGCCTCCGCCTTGTCCCCCCGCAGGATGGCCGTCACCACCCGGTCGTGCTCCTCATAGGAGCGGGCCAGGCGGCCGAGGGTGCGGAACTGGGCGCGGCGGAACGGCTGCAGCCGGGCGCGGGTGGCGAGCGTCAGTTCGGTGAGGTAGTCGTTGTGGCTGCCGGCATAGAGCGTTGTGTGGAACCGTTCGTTGAGCACCGTGTAACTGCCCTCGTCACCCCGCCGGGTGAGGTCGGCCAGCTCGGCATGGATGGATTCAAGCCCCGCCCGTTCGGCCGGCGTCATGTTCACCGCGCACAGGCCGGCGCACAGGGCTTCCAGCTCCGCCATCACGTCGAACATGCCGCGCAGACGATCGAGGGACGGCTGGGCCACCAAAGCGCTGCGATGGGGGCGCGCCTCCACGAGGCCGGATGCGGCAAGGTCGCGCAACGCCTCCCGCACCGGCGTGCGGGATACGCCGTAACGCTTTGC
Source organism: Xanthobacter sp. (assembly GCF_041911315.1). Classification (NCBI taxonomy): domain Bacteria; kingdom Pseudomonadati; phylum Pseudomonadota; class Alphaproteobacteria; order Hyphomicrobiales; family Xanthobacteraceae; genus Xanthobacter; species Xanthobacter sp. The sequence continues at coordinate 18,865 of NZ_JAYRPE010000024.1, forward strand.
GATATCGACCTCTTCCAGCGCCGTACCGGGGGCGAGGCGGCCGCGTACGATGTCGTCGGCGATCTGCAGACGCAGTTCCTCGGTGCGCGTCACGGGGCGACCGACCGTCCGGCGCTTGCGCACGCGCGGGGTCGGGGCCGACGTCTTCATGGTGGGTGGCGCGAACAGGGTCATGTGCAGGATTTTACCGGGATTCCCGCCTGCGGCGAAATCCGTGAAACGTCGCAAGTGGATGGCAAGTCATACGCCGGCAAGTCATACGCCGGCACGTCATGCCGTCGGCTCGTCGATCATGGAGACGTGGGCGGCCACCACACGCCAGCCTTGCGAGGTCCGCACCCAGGTCTGCTGCTGGCGCCCCACCTTGCCCGGCGCGTTGTCGCGATAGAACAGGGTGGATGCCACGGCAAAGTCCCGGCCGTACGTGGTGATGACCGTCTGCGCCAGGTTGCGCGCGAGGCCCACCGGCGAGCGGGCACGGCGGAAAGCGCGAATGGCATCCATGCCATAGAGGTTCTCGCCGCCGCCAAAGCGGATGGTGCGCGGATCGTCGCGAAACAGGGCCTCCAGCGTCTCCACATCGTTGCCGACCAGCGCGGCCTCGTAAGCCGCGAACGCCTCTTCGACCTCGGCCTTCACCTCGGGAATGTCGATCTCCAACGGGTCCTCCTTCAAAATGCTGCCGCGGGTGCGGCGGCGACTCCCTGCCGCTCCAGCTCCGCGGCCACGCGCAGTGCCATGTCTTCTCGCCACGGCGGCGCGATGACCTGCACGGCGACGGGCAATTCAGGTATGTCACCCACATCCACCCGCACCGGCACGGCCACCACGGGCAGGCCGATGAAGGAAATGGGCTGGGTGAACAGGCCGAGGTTCGGCCGCACCAGCATCTCCTCGCCATCGAGCATGAAGGTCTTCTGCCCCAGCTTCGGCGCCCGGCAGGGCGTGGCGGGGGCGAGGAGCACGTCGTGAGTCTCGAACAGCTTCAGCATCTCACCCCGGAAGTGCCGGCGGAAGCGCTGGGCGGCATCGACCCACGAGGCGGGAATGGCGAGGCCGGCCAGCAACCGGTCGCGCACGGCGGGATCAAAATCCTCCGCCCGCACGGCGAGGCGCCGGGCGTGGAGGCTCGCCCCTTCGGCCGCGGTGATGATGTAGGCGGAGGCCCGGGCGCGGGCTGCGTCGGGAATGTCCACCATGTCGCGTGCACCGAGCGCGGCGGCGACCGCATCCACGGCGGCGAACGCTTCCGGATGCGCCTTGGCGCGGAACCAGCCCCCGGCGAGGGCGATGCGCAGCCCGCCGATCCCCTCCCCGATCACCCCGGACACAGGCTCGAAGGGGCGCGGCGTCTGGCCGGGATCGCGCGCATCCTCGCCCTGCATGGCGTCATAGGAGAGCGCGAGATCGGCCACCGAGCGGGCGAGCGGCCCGAGGTGATCCAGCGCCGTCACGAAGGGAAAGCTGCCGCCCCGCCCGAGCCGGCCATACGTGGGCTTCAGCCCGAACGTGCCACACAAAGAGGACGGCACGCGGATGGAGCCGTTGGTGTCGGAGCCGAGCGCGAGCGGAACCATGGCCGCCGCCACCGCCGCCCCGGAACCACCGGAGGAGCCCCCCGACATGCGGGTGAGGTCGTGCGGGTTGCGCGAGGACCCGTCATGGACGTTCTCGCCGGTGAAGTCATAGGCGTATTCGCCCATGTTGAGCCCGCCGACGAGGATGGCGCCGGCCGCCTCCAGCTTCTCCACCAGAAAGGCATCCTGGGGGGACGGGGCACGTTCCCGGTTGATCTTGGAGCCGGCGCGGGTGGGCAGGCCGGCGATGTCGAACAGGTTCTTCACCGCGAACGGCACGCCGGCGAGCGGGCCCAGCGGTTTGCCGGCGGCGCGGGCGGCGTCGATCCCGTCCGCCTGGGCGCGGGCGCGCTCCGCCGTGAGGTCGGTGAAGGCGTTGATGGCCGGATCAAGAGCCGCGATGCGGGCCAGCGTCGCCTCGATAACGGCGCGGGCGGTGACGGTGCCGGACGCGACGGCGGCTGCGATTTCGGCGGCGGTCGCGCCGGCGAGGCGGGTGGCGTAGGGAACGGGGACGGGCGCGTTCATGACCACCTCACGGACGATACACGGGGGCCGGCTCCTCGGCGTCGCCGAGGTCCAGGCTGCGCACCAGCGTCGCTGCATCGGCGATGCTGCGCAGATAGGCAAGCGCCTCCGTGCGCCATTCGGGGCGCGCGGTGATGCCGTGGGCGGAGAGCGCCCCGTCGAGAAGTTGCGCGAGGGCGGCATCCTCGACCTTGGGCAGGGTGGTTTCGCTGGCCATGGTTTGCCTCAGACCGGGGGATGGGGAATGGCGGCGATCAGTTCGCGGGTATAGGCGTCCTTCGGTGCTTCCAGAACCGCCTGAGCGGTGCCCTCCTCCACGATCCGGCCTTGCCGCATGACGATCACCCGGTCGCACAGAAGGCCCACCACATGGAGGTCGTGGGAGACGAAGAGATAGCTCATGCCGAGCCGCTGCTTCAGCTCCTCCAGAAGGTTCAGGACCACGGCCTGCACCGACACGTCCAGCGCCGCCGTGGGCTCGTCGAGGATGACGAGATCGGGATCGAGGGCGATGGCACGGGCGATGCCGATGCGGGCCTTCTGGCCACCGGAAAGCTGGTGCGGGAAGCGCTCCAGCAGGTTCTGGGGCAGGCCCACCATCTCGGCGAGCTCCGCCACGCGGGCATTGAGCTTCGCGCCGCCGGAATAACCGCCCATGCGCAGCAGCGGATCGGCAATGGCCCGGGAGGCCGTGTAGCGGGGATTGAGGCTCTCGGTCGGGTCCTGGAACACCATCTGGATGCGCTTGCGCATGGGGTGGTGGGCGAAATCCTTGGCCGGAATGGCGCCGATATCCTCGCCGGCGAAGGTGATCTTGCCCGCCGTGGGATCGATGAGGCGCATCACCATGGTGGAGGTGGTGGACTTGCCGCAGCCACTCTCGCCCACGAGGCCGACGCTTTCGCCGCGCTTCACCTCGAAGGAGATGCCGTCCACGGCGCGGAAGATTGTCTCCTCCGGCGTCAGGGGCTTGCCCTTGAGCTTGGCGAAAAAGGCCGAGGGCGCGCCCTGGCGGGGATATTCGCGGACGAGGTTTTCCACGGTGAGCAGGGTTTCACCGGCACCAGTCGCCGGCGCCGGCTTTGCTGCCGTAGTGGCCGGCGCCTCGCCCTCCGGCAACAGATCCTTCAGCGTGATGCCCGGCCGGGGCGTCGCACGCATGAGCTTGCGGGTGTAGGGGTGCTGGGGATCGCGGAAGATGCGCTCGGCGGGCGCGGTCTCCACCACCTTGCCCTTCTCCATCACCATCACCGTATCGCAATAGGCGGCGGCGAGGCCGAGGTCGTGGGTGATGAGGATGGTGGACATGCCGCGCTCGCGCGTCAGCTCGGTCACGAGGTCCATCACCGCCTTCTGGGTGGTCACGTCGAGGCCCGTGGTGGGCTCGTCCGCGATCATCAGCTGCGGCCGGCAGGCCAGCGCGAGCGCGATGACGATGCGCTGGCACATACCGCCGGACAGCTCGAACGGATATGCGTGGTAGCGGTCTTCCGGCCGGGCGATGCGCACCTGCTTGAGGATGTCGATGACCTTGTGCTTCACGTTGCGCGGGTCGGCCTGGACATGCTGGAGCAGCACGTCGCCGATCTGCGCGCCCACGGTGCGGATGGGGTTCAGCGCCGCCCGCGGGTTCTGGAAGATCATCGACATTTCGCGGCCGCGCAGGTCGCGCATCTCGCTCTCGGGCGCGTGGGCGACGTCGATGCCGGAGAAGGTGATGGAGCCGTCCGCGATGCGGCCGGCGCGGTCGAGGATGCGCATCACCGTGTAGGAGGTGACGGACTTGCCCGAGCCCGATTCCCCCACGATGCCGAGCGTCTCGCCCTTGCCGAGGGTGAGATCCACCTTGCTCACCGCCGTGACGATGCCGCGGCGGGTGGCGAACTCGACGGTGAGATCGCGTACCTGAAGCAGCGGGCCGCTCGGCGTTTCGGAGGACTTGGCGGCGCGGTCCTTCACGTCCACAACTCCATGCATGGCGGCCTCCATCAGGTGCGGCGCTGGGGATCGACGATGTCGCGCAGACCGTCGCCCAGGAGGTTGAAGCAGAAGACCGCGAACATGAGCGCAAGGCCGGGGAACAGCGCGATCCACCATTCGCCGGAGACGATGTAGGCCGAGCCCTCGGCCACCATGATGCCCCACTCCGGCGTCGGCGGGCGCACGCCAAGGCCGATGAAGGAGAGGCCGGCGGCATTGAGAATGGCGTAGCCCATGGTGAGCGACATCTGCACCATCATGATGGGCAGGATGTTGGGCAGGATGGTCGTCAGCAGGATGCGCCATTCCGAATTGCCGGTGAGCCGCGCCGCCTGCACATAGCCGGCATTGCGGCGGATGGCGGCTTCGGATTTCGCCACGCGCACATAGAGCGGGAAGTTGATGATGGCGGTGGCGATGACGATGTTCGTCACCGTGTTGCCCAGCGCCGCCACGATGCCCATGGCCAGCACGAACAGCGGGAAGGCCATGATGGTGTCGGAGATGCGGCCAATGATCCGGTCCGTCCAGCCGCCGAAGAAGCCGGAAGCGATGCCGGCGATGCCGCCCACCGCGAACACCAGCGCCACCGAGAAGATGGCGATGGCCATGTCCAGCCGGCTCGCCACCACCACGCGGGAGAAGATGTCCCGGCCCAGGTTGTCGGTGCCGAACCAGTGCGCGGCCGAGGGCGGCTGCAACGCGGCGGCCGTGTCGGAGGCGAGCGGATCGTAGGGCACGATGAACGGCCCGAGCGCTGCGCACACCACCAGCACCAGGAACATGCCGAAGGCGATGCCCGTGACCGGGTTATCCGAGATCACGTAGCGGGCGTGGGCGAGCGTGGCGGCAAGGCCGCCCGGGGCCTTCTGGGTGTCGGCCGTGGCGAGGGTCATGCTTCGCTCCGCGCGCGGGGATCGATGATGCCGTAGGCAAGGTCGATCAGGAGGTTGAGGACGACGTAGAGGATCGCCATGGCGAGCACGAAGCCCTGCACCGGCGCATAGTCCGAGGTGATGAGCGCCTCGACCGCATAGGAGCCGATGCCCGGCCAGGCGAACACCTTCTCCACCAGCACGTTGGCACCGAGGAGGAAGGAGAACACCATGCCCAGCGTCGTCACCACCGGCAGCATGGCATTGCGGAAGGCGTAGGTGATGATGACCGTGTAGTCGGTCAGGCCCGCCGCCTTCGCCGTGCGCACGAACTCCGAGGAGAGCACCGCCAGCATGGAGGCGCGAGTCATGCGGGCGATGGGCGCGAGGGCGAAGATGGCGAGCGTGATGGCAGGCACCGCCAGTTGCGCCAGCGCGGCGCGGAAGGTCTCGAAGTCGCGCGCGATCAGGCTGTCGATGAGGTAGAAGCCCGTCACCGTCTCCGGCGCCGAGAAGAACACGTCGAGCCGCCCCAGCGGCGCCGGCGCCCACCCCAGCTTGAAGTAGAAGACATAGACCAGCAGAAGCCCGGTGAAGAACACCGGCAGCGAGACGCCGGCGGTGGTGATGATGCGGCAGGCGTGGTCGATCCACGATCCCTGTCGCACCGCCGCCATGATGCCGAACGGCACCGCGATCAGCAGCGCCAGCACCAACCCCGCCAGCGTCAGTTCGGCCGAGGCCGGCAGGCGGGCCGCGATCTCGGTGGCGACCGGCTGGCCGGTGGAAAGCGAGGAGCCGAGATCGCCCTTCGCCAGCGCCGAGACCTAATCGGCGAACTGAACCGGCAAGGGCTTGTCGAGGCCCAGCTTGGTGCGGATCTCGGCGATGGCCTGCGGCGTCGCGGCAGGGCCTGCGAAATAGGCTGCCGTGTCGCCGGGCAGCACGCGGGTGAGCAGGAAGGTCACGATCACCACGCCGATCAGGCTGGGCACGGCTGTGGCGAGACGACTGCCTAGGAGCTTCAGCATGGCGATATCCCTGTGTGCGAACCGCGCTGCGGGGCCATCGGGCGCCGCAGCTTTTCTCGTCTCCGGCGGGGCGCCGGCTTGTGGTGTGAGGGGCGGCACCGATGCCGGCATCCGGGCGAACCCAGGCGCCGGCTTCCGCCCCCGGCGCCACCCCTCACGCCGCTTCCTCCCTGAAGAGGAAGAGGGATCCTTCAGCCCTTCTGGAAGGCGCGATAGTCGAGCCGGCGGTGGAACCAGTATTCGTAGCCGGTGATGTTCTTCTGCATCGCGACGTTGACGAACGGCTGGTAGAGCGGAATGCGCGGCACGTCGGCGAAGGCGAGGTCCACCATGCCCTTCACGTCCGTATCGTAGGCCGCCTTGTCGCCGCTCGCCGCCGCTGCGCGGGCGCCGTCGATGAAGGTATCCATGGCCGCCGACTGATAGCTCATGGTGTTGAAGACCGAATTGGAGCCGTGGTAGCACCAGAAGAAGAAGTATTCCGGATAGTCGAGCCAGCCCGAGAACACGTTGGTGTAGAGCGGCAGCACCTTCTTGTTCAGCTCCGTGCGCCAGTTGGCGCCGGGGATCTTGTTGATGGTGGTCTTGATTCCGATCTGCGCCAGATTTTCCTGAAGCAGCACGCAGATGGGCTCGTTGACGCCGGCAAAGCCGAGGTCGAAGGAGAGCGTGGTGTCGATGCCGCCGGCGTAGCCCGCCTCGGCCATCAGCTGCTTGGCCTTGGCGAGGTCGGTCTTGAACTTGGTGGGCTGCGGCCAGGCGACCTTTGTGACGGCATCGGCCGGCGCGCCGAACATGGGCTTGCCGAGGCCATAGAGCACGGCCTCCATGATCTTCTCGTAGGGGATGGCGTAGGCGACAGCCTCGCGCACCTTCGGATTGTCGAAGGGTGGGTTCTTCACGTTCATGCCGATGTACTGCACGCCGTTGGAGTACGGCACCGACGTAATGTTGAGCTTGCCGGCCTGCTTCAGCTCAACGAAATCCTTGTTGGGCAGATCATAGGAGATGTCCGCGTCGCCGCGCTCCAAAAGCGCCCGGCGGTTGCCGGCGGAGGGCACCATGCGCCAGATCACGCGCTTGATCTTGGGCAGCGGGCCACCCTTCCAGTCGTCGAAGCGCTCGAAGATGACCTCGGTGCCGGGCGTCCACTTGGTGACGCGATAGGCGCCGGAGCCGGCCGTGTTCTGCTTGGTGTATTCGAGGCCCCAGGGGTCCTTCTCCGTGGCGTTCTTCTTCACCAGCTCGGAATTGATGACGCACGGCACGATGACGGCGAGGTCGGGGATGGTGAGGCGATCCTTGCGCAGGAAGTCCACGCGCACGGTGTGGTCGTCCACCACCACGAACTGCTCGGGCTTCTCCAGCGAGCCGGCCTTCATCTGGAAGGTGGGGAAGCCACCCACGGAGACGGCGCGATCCAGCGACCACTTCACGTCCTTGGCGGTGACGGGGCTGCCGTCCTGGAAGGTCGCGTTCTTCTTCAGCTTGAAGGTGACGGACATGTCACCGATGTTCATGTCCTCGGCAAGCTCGCCCTTGAGCTTGTCGCGGTCGTAGTAGCGCACGCCGTCCTTCTCGGTCATCTCGTGGGTGATGAGCCGGTCGTAGGTGTTCCAGCTCGCCTCATAGCCGGGCACGTTGGTGCCGACACCGTGAATGTCGAGATTGTTGGGACCGCTCTCGGAGACGATCAGCAGCGTTTCGTTCCGGGCCTGCGCCTTCGCCGGGGAAAATACCGCCGGGGCGGCAACGCCCGTGCCGGTAGCAACGGCAGTGGCTGAGGCGGACTTCATGAATTCGCGGCGGTTCATCGGCGACGTCCCTGTGGTGGCGGTCGCCAAATGCCATTCAAGCTGCGTGCCAATTGCATACAGTTTTTGAAATTTCATTATATATCAGATATTTATATCAAACCATTGCCCTACAACACTGAGGGTCGCCCCACGTTTATGACCATAATTTAATCAATTTCGTGCGCGTTGTATGCAATTCAATGCGCAACGCTTCGGCAAGGCTTGCCCAGCGAGGCGCCATGCCGCCATCGCGCAGAGATCAGGAGGGCAACACTTCGGAGGGGGCCGGCGCCGCAGCGGCACGCTCGGCCTTCCACGCCTTCATCTGGCGCCTGTAGCGCAGGGTCGAGACAGGCAGGAGAGCCAGATACAGCATGGTGCAGACCGAAAGCACCACCCACGGATAGCTCGCCAGCAGCGCGAAATAGATCGCCACCGCCACGAACAGCGGCAGCACCATGTCCCGCCGCACCCGCCGCCCCAGCGTCTTGCCGGACCAAGCCGGAACCGTGGAGATCATGAGGAAGGCGATGGCGAGGCAATAGACGAGGGCGATGATGGCGCTCACCCGCCCGTGCGGCAGGCCGATCAGCTCCAGATAGATCGGCAGCAGCACCGTGATGGCGCCCGCCGGGGCCGGAATGCCGGTGAAATAGTCGCCGGCGAAGGGCGGCTTGTTCGGATCGTCTAGCATCACGTTGAAGCGCGCGAGGCGCAGGGCCGCGCAGATGGCATAGGCCAGCGCGGCGATCCAGCCGAACGAGCCGGCTTCGTTGAGGCCCCAGAAATAGAGCATCAGCGCAGGCACGCAGCCGAAGTTCACGAAGTCCGCGAGGCTGTCGAGTTCTGCGCCGAACCGCGAGGTGCCTTTCAGCGCGCGCGCCAGCCGCCCGTCCACGCCGTCGAGAATGGCGGCGAAGACGATGGCCGCCAGCGCCAGCTCGATCCGCTCCTCAATGGCGAGCCGCACGGCGGTGAGGCCGGAGCACAAGGCCAGGAGCGTCACCAGGTTCGGCAGCAGCACCCGGATCGGCACCTTGCCGATGCTGCCGCCGAGACGCGGCCGGGGCCGGCCTTCAGGATCGAACGGGGGAAAGGGGGTTTCCATCAGCTCACCCGATAGGCGGTCTCGCGCTGCTGCGGCTGGGAGAGATCGCACAGGACCGTCTCGCCCGCCACCGTCAACTGCCCTTCGCTGACCAGCACGCGCGAGCCCACGGGCAGATAAACGTCCACGCGAGAGCCGAAGCGGATCAGGCCAAAGCGCTCGCCGGAACCGATGGACTCACCCTCCCGCACGAACGAGACGATGCGGCGCGCCACGAGGCCGGCGATCTGCACGCAGCCCACCCGGCAGTAGGGCGTGGAGATGATGAGGCCGTTGCGCTCATTGTCCTCGCTCGCCTTGTCGAGATCGGCGTTGAGGAAGAGGCCGGGCTTGTAGGCGATGCGCTCGATGCGCCCCGTCACCGGCGCGCGGTTCACGTGGACGTTGAACACGTTCATGAAGATGGAGACGCGCAGCAGCGGATCGTCGGAGAGGTCCAGCTCCCGCGGCGGCCGCGCCAGCCCCACCTGCGACACCCGCCCGTCCGCCGGCGCGATGACGAGCCCCTCGCGTACCGGCGTCACGCGCTCGGGATCGCGGAAGAACAGCGCCGTCCAGATGGCGAGGCCGAAGCCGATCATGCCGAAGAAGGTGGAGAACATGAACAGCACGAGCGCGATCACCACCGCGATGGCGATGAACGGATAGCCCTCCCGATGAATCGGGACGAGGGTCTTGCGGATGCTGGCAATGATCGACAACAGGTGTCTCCACGGTCGCCCTGCAGGACGCCCCGGATGGCGCCGCACGGGCATAGACTGCGCACAGGTAGTCAGCCGCCGCCCCGCCGTCAAATGGCGGAACGCCGCTTTCCCTCAGGCCCCGGCGCGGCGGAAGGCACCCGGGCTCAGATCCGTCCACTTGCGGAATGCCCGATGGAAGGCGCTTGGCTCGGAAAAGCCAAGCTCCGCCGCGATCTCGCCCACGGGCCGGTCGGTGGCCCGCAGCAGATCCTCGGCCCGCAGCCGGCGCAGTTCGTCCTTGATGTCGCGATAGGCGGCCCCCTCCTCCGCCAGCCGCCGCCGCAGGGTGGAGGCCGGGAGGCGCAACTGTCGGGCGAGTTCGTCGAACGACGGCCACACCGTGGCCGACTGCTCCCGGAGCCGGGTGCGGACGCGGGCGGCAAGCCCTTCGTCGTGCCGGTAGCGCACAAGGATGTTGGCCGGCGCACCCCGCAGTAAGTCCCGCAGCGCCCGCTCGCTGCGGTGGGCCGGCAGCTTCAGGAAGGCCGCGTCGAAGGCGAGCCGGCTCTCCGGCGCGTCGAAACGGACGGGCGCGCCGAAGAACAGGCGGTAATCCGCCCCATGCTCCGGCGGACCGCAGCGGAAATCCACCTGCCGGATCGGAATGCGCCGGCCCACCAGCCAGCAGGTGATGCCATGAAGGATGATCCAGTAGGTGCGGTAGGCGAAGGCCGAGCGCGCGGCGCCCTTGTCCGAGAGTACGACGGACGCGAGGCCGTCGCCGACGACAAGCTCGCCGCTCGGGTCATCCAGCACCACCCGGAGGAAGCGCAGAGCCCGCCGCAGCGCCTGTTCCAGCGTCTGCGCACCCATCAGGGCATGGCAGAGCAGGGTGAAGCTGCCGCAACGCATGGGGCGGGCGGCGAGGCCGAAGAACTCGTCGTCCAGCGCCTCGGCGGCGGCTGTCCACAGCGCCCCGTACTGTTCCGCGGAGACCGCCTCCGTCACCGGCAGCGCGAGCCCCGCCCGCGCCAGCACCGGACCGGCATCGATGCCCCGCGCCGTCAGGCAGCCCAGGGCATCGTCGACGAAGGTCCCGGAGATCATGCGCCGTTCCAAGGCACGCTCCCGAATGGCAAAATCGCTCACCTGAATAGATCGCTAGCGTCATCGAATGTCACTCGGCTTTTCTGCTAGACGAGAGGCAACGGCCGCCGAAGCGGCGGCATGTCTCCCTGGGAGGGGCACCATGAAGATTGAAGGGCGCGTCTTTCTCGTCACCGGCGGCGGCTCGGGCCTGGGCGCGGCGGTGTCGCGAATGGTGGTGGACAATGGGGGCCGGGTCGTCCTCGTCGACATCAACGCCGATGCCGGTGCCGCCATGGCCGCTGAACTCGGCGACGCCGCCCGCTTCCAGCGCGCAGACGTAAGCAACGAGGCCGATGGCAAGGCCGCCGTGCAGCTCGCTCTGGATAGCTTCGGCCATGTTCACGGTCTCGTGAACTGCGCCGGCGTGGCCCCCGGCGAGAAGGTGGTCGGCCGCGACGGCCCGCACCGGCTCGAAAGCTTCGTGCGCGGCATCACCGTCAACCTCATCGGCACCTTCAACATGCTCCGGCTCGCCGCCGACGCCATGGTGAAAGAGGCGCCGGACGCCGAGGGCGAGCGTGGCGTCATCGTCAACACCGCCTCCGTCGCCGCCTTCGATGGGCAGATCGGCCAAGCCGCCTATGCCGCCTCCAAGGGCGGTGTTGCGGCCCTCACCCTGCCGGTGGCGCGAGAGCTGGCGCGGTTCGGCATCCGCGTCGTCACCATCGCCCCCGGCATCTTCGAGACGCCGATGATGGCCGGCCTGCCGCAGGACGTGCAGGACAGCCTGGGCAAGAGCGTGCCCTTCCCCTCGCGCCTCGGACGGCCGTCCGAATACGCGGCTCTCGTCAAGCACATCTGCGAAAACAACATGCTGAACGGCGAGGTCATCCGCCTCGACGGCGCGCTGCGGATGGCGCCGCGCTGAGCCCATCCCGCTGACGACTTCCTCCCGCGACCGGAGACACGCAACATGACGGCTTCCGACCCCATCGTCATCGTCGGCACCGCCCGCACGCCCATGGGCGGCTTTCAGGGCGACCTCAAGGATGTGGCTGCGCCCGCGCTCGGCTCCGCGGCCATCGGCGCCGCCCTCGCCCGCGCCGGCCTCGCGCCGGATCAGGTGGAGGAAGTGGTGTTCGGCTGCGTGCTGCCGGCCGGCCTCGGTCAGGCTCCGGCCCGCCAGGCCGCGCTCGGCGCGGGGCTTCCGCTCTCCACCGGCGCCACCACCGTGAACAAGATGTGCGGTTCCGGCATGAAGGCGGCCATGTTCGCCCATGACCTCCTCGCCGCCGGCTCCGCCTCGGTCGCGGTTGCGGGCGGCATGGAGAGCATGACCAACGCCCCCTACCTGCTCGACCGTGCCCGTGGCGGCTACCGCATGGGGCACGGCAGGGTCATCGACCACATGTTCTTCGATGGCCTCGAGGATGCCTATGACAAGGGCCGTCTCATGGGCACCTTCGCCGAGGAATGCGCCGAGGCCTACCAGTTCACCCGCGAGGCGCAGGACGCCTTCGCCATCGCCTCCCTCACCAAGGCGCAGAAGGCCATGGCCGGGGGCGCCTTCGACAAGGAGATCACCCCCGTCACCGTGAAAGCCGGCAAGACCGAGCGCGTGGTGGCGGCGGACGAGCAGCCGCCCAAGGCGAAGCTGGACAAGATCCCGACGCTGAAGCCCGCCTTTCGCGACGGCGGCACGGTGACGGCGGCGAACTCCTCTTCCATCTCTGACGGCGCGGCCGCCCTCGTGCTCATGCGCCGCTCCGAAGCGGAGAAGCGCGGCCTCACGCCGCTCGCCGCCATCGTCGGCCATTCCACCCACGCCCAGGCACCGAACCTCTTCACCACCGCCCCCATCGGCGCGGTGCAGAAGCTCGCCGGGAAGACCGGCTGGGATCTGAAGGACGTGGACCTGTTCGAGATCAACGAGGCGTTCGCCGTGGTGCCCATGGCCGCCATGCGTGATCTCGGCCTGCCGGAGGACAAGGTGAACGTCCACGGCGGCGCCTGCGCCCTCGGCCACCCCATCGGGGCATCTGGCGCTCGGGTGATGGTGACGCTGCTGGCGGCGCTGGAGCGCTACGGGCTCAAGCGTGGCATCGCCTCGCTCTGCATCGGCGGCGGCGAGGCGACGGCGGTCGCCATCGAACGCCTGAGCTGAGGCAGAGACCGCCAAGGACACGTAACAACAAGACCCGGAGGAACCTGCCATGATCCTCACCGAAACCCAGGTTGCCATCCGCGACGCGGTACGCGCCTTCGCCTCCGAACGCCTCGCGCCCGGAGCGGCAGCGCGGGACAGGGAGCACCGCTTCCCCGGCGCGGAACTGAAGGAGCTGGGTGCCCTCGGCTTCCTTGGTATGCTGGTGCCGGAGGACCATGGCGGCTCCGCCACCGATCTCGTCTCCTATGCCCTCGCGCTGGAAGAGATCGCGGCGGCGGACGGCGCCTGCTCCACCATCGTCAGCGTGCATTCCTCCGTCGGCTGCATGCCCATCGTGAAGTTCGGCACGCAGGCGCAGAAGGAGCGCTTCCTGCCCAAGCTGGCGAGCGGCGAATGGATCGGCGGCTTCGCCCTCACCGAACCGCAGGCGGGATCGGACGCCGCCGCCCTGCGCACGCGCGCCCGGCGGGACGGCGACCATTATGTGTTCTCCGGCGCCAAACAGTTCATCACCTCCGGCAAGAACGGCGATGTCATCATCGTCTTCGCCGTGACCGACCCGGACGCAGGCAAGAAGGGCATCTCCGCCTTCATCGTGCCCACCGACACGCCCGGCTACGAGGTGGTGCGGGTGGAGGAAAAGCTCGGCCAGCATTCCTCAGACACCTGCCAGCTCGCCTTCAACGACATGCGCCTTCCCGCCGACCTCCGGCTCGGGGCCGAGGGCGAGGGTCTGAAGATCGCGCTGTCCAATCTTGAAGGCGGGCGCATCGGCATCGCCTCGCAATGCGTGGGCATGGCGCGCGCCGCGTTCGAGGCGGCCCGGACCTATGCGAAGGAGCGCGTGACCTTCGGCAAGCCCATCATGGAGCATCAGGCCGTCGCCTTCCGCCTCGCCGATATGGCGACCCGCATCGAGACGGCGCGCCAGATGGTGCTGCACGCCGCCGCCCTGCGCGAGGCCGGCCTGCCCTGCCTCACCGAGGCGTCCATGGCGAAGCTGTTCGCGTCCGAGATGGCGGAGCAGGTGTGTTCCGCAGCCATCCAGAACTTCGGCGGCTACGGCTATCTCGCGGACTTCCCGGTGGAACGCATCTATCGCGATGTGCGCGTGTGCCAGATCTACGAGGGCACCAGCGACGTGCAGCGCATCGTCATCGCGCGGGGGCTGTGATGGTGGAGGCCTCCTCCCCCGCCCCGCGCGGTCCCCTCGCCGGCATCCGCGTCGTTGATCTCTCAAGGCTCGCCCCCGGCCCCTACTGCACCATGCTGCTGGCCGATTTCGGGGCAGAAGTGATCGTGGTGGGCGGCGGACGGGCCGGCGTCGCCATCCCGGAATTCTCGCGCGGCAAGCGGCATATCTCCCTCGACCTGAAAGCACCCGCCGGCCGTTCCGCGCTCCATGCGCTGGTGAAGACCGCCGACGTGTTGGTGGAGGGCTTCCGCCCCGGCGTCGCCGACCGCATCGGCGCCGGATACGAGACACTGGCGGCGCTCAATCCACGCCTCGTCTATTGCTCGCTGACCGGCTTCGGTCAGGACGGCCCCCGCGCGCTGGAGGCGGGGCACGACATCACCTATCTCGCTCTGGCCGGCGTGCTCGGGTCCATGGGACCGAAGGATGGGCCGCCCGAGGCGCCGCTCAATCTCGTCGCAGATTTCGCCGGCGGCAGCCTGATCGCCGCGCTGGGCATCCTCGCTGCGGTGATCGAAGCCAAGACAACCGGACAGGGCCAGAAGATCGACGCCGCCATGGTGGACGGCGCGCTGTCGCTGATGGCCATGCATTGGCCGCTCTGGAAGACGCCCCATTGGCCGGCGCGCGGCGACGGGCTGCTGGGTGGCGGCGCGCCGTTCTATCGCTCCTATCGCTGCGCAGATGGTGGCTTCATCGCGGTGGGTGCGCTGGAGCGGGGCTTCTTTGAAGCACTGTGGCGACGTCTCGATCTCGGCGAACCGCCGGACCACATGCGACGCGACCTGTGGCCGGAAATCGAACGGACGCTGGAAGCGACCTTCGCGGGACAATCGCGCGATCACTGGACCGCACTGTTTACCGGCACGGACGCCTGCGTCGCGCCTGTGCTGGCGCCGGACGAGGTGTGGAGCGATCCCCACATCGCCGCGCGCCATCCGGACAGCGGGCCGAACCGCGTGCCCGCCGTCCCGCGCCTCTCGCGCACTCCAGCGCAGGCCCACCCGCTCGATCTCAGCGATTGCACGGAGCAGGTCCTGCGGGATGCCGGCCTCAGCGACGACGAGATCGCCGCCGCAGCCGCGCCATCCGATCCGGCGGGTCGCTCCGGCCTCGACTGGCCGCCGGAGCTGCGCTGAGCCTCAGAAGGCGGGATTGGCCGCGTCTGCCTTCGGCTTGTGCAGGGCGCGGCTGTCGTCCGGCGCCTCGTCGCGCTCGAACATGCCATAGTCGCGCACCACGGCGGCGACGCGCAGGCGATAGTCGCGGAACACCCCTGCCCGCCCCGCCGCCTGCGTCTTGCGATGGGAGGTGAGGTTGCGCCAGGCCTTCACCGCCTCCTCGTCGCGCCACATGGAGAGCGAGAGCATCTTGCCCGGATTGGTAAGGCTCTCGAACCGCTCCACCGAGATGAAGCCGTCCATCTTCTCCAGTTCCACGCGCAGGCGCGCGGCGAGGTCAAGATAAGTGTCGCGCTGGCCCTCGGCCGGCCAGACCTCGAAAATGATGGCGATCATGCCCCCTCTTCCCCTTCTTGTTTTTTTATCGGACTAGACCTTGTCGCCCGGCCGGCGCTGCACCTCGGGGAACACCCACATGGCGACGACCATGAAGATGCCGAGGAAGGCGACCGCATATTTCGGCCCCTCCTGCCCCAGCGCTGCCTGGAAGGCATAGCCGGCCGCAGCCACGGCGAGGACGACGAGGGAGAGGATGAGCTTGATGTGGGTGGGCATGGGATGTCTCCCCTCTTGCTGGCCGGACTTCGCCGGCGCTGACCTTCAGATGAGTGCGCCGCCACCGGGAAGCGCGGCCCAGACGGCGAGCGCCGCGCCCTGGAGCGCGACCAGGGCGGCAAGGCCCCGCCGGCCGTCGCGGAACGATGTCGGCAGCAGATCGAACGGTGCCGGGGCGAACAGCAGGACGAGGCCGCCGACGACGATCAGGCTGGTGAGGCGCAGGTTGGCGTAGCCATAGACCAGCGCCGCAGCCGCCAGCACGAGCCACAGCAGGCTGTTCACCAGGACGAGGGCGCCCCCCCCCGCCTGTCGCGCCCCCGCCGGCCGGGTGCTCGCCGGGAACATGCCGGAGAGCACCAGAAAGCCCATGCAGGCCGCGGTCCACAGGCCCGCGAAAATCGCGAGCCCGGCGATATTGGGTTCGATCGACGCCATCACCTCACTCCGCCGGAGCGACGTGGCCGGACGGGCCTGCCTTGCCTTTCGGCGTACGCGCAGTGCGGCGCATGTCGGTCTTCAGATGGCGCGTGTCATAGCCGTTGAAGAGATGGCCGATGAGCCCGCGGTTGAGATCCGATGTGCCGAACGCCCAGTCCATGATGGGGAAGGTGAGGTTCATGTTGCGCTCCATCATGAGCGACTGGTTGTGGTGCGCGGCGTGGTGGCGGCGGTTGGTGTTGATGAAGGGCACGTTTCGCACGAACCAGTTTTCGTCGATGTGCGTCGTGAAGTGCATGAACTCGTAGAGCAGGTAGACCGAGGTAGTGGTGGCGATGAAAAGCCAGCCCACGTTCGGCGAGATCAGCCACCCGAACACGATGGCACCGGGAATGGACATGAGCGTGAACGTCACCAGCGCGTAGGGCGGGAAGAAGGTGACGCGCCAGTCGTGATGCCCGGCAAAACGCATCTCTTCCTCAGTGAAGAACTGGTGGTGCATCAGCGTGTGGCGGTTATAGACCGCGCGGAACAGCGGGAAGCTCGACGGCCGGTGCATCACATAGCGGTGCAGCCACCACTCGAAGAAATTGCAGAACAGGAACACGACGGGAATGGTCAAAAACTCCCACCAGCGGATCGCGTGCATGTTCGAGACATAGATATAGAGGGCGGTGAAGCCGATCGTGTAGATGATGGCGATGTGCAGCCATCCGTTATACCAGCCGGTGACACGCTCGCGGTAGGTCGCGCGGTATTTGCGCTGCCGATCCGTCATGGGGCTCGAGGTGAGTTCCATCGCTCTCTCCCTTGCGCGCTGTTGGTGCGCGCCATTGTCTTGATTCTCTCGGCGCCGCGTCTGGAGGCGCCGGCTCCTGAAGACCCCGGCTGCTGAAAGCGCCGGTGCCTGGAGCCGTCGCCCGCCCCAGCTCCCTCGCGCCCGGACGGGGGAAGGATGCTCCGCGACAGCGGATGCACTACTAATATGTCAGTCACACATCATATGCAAGGCGCCGATCCGGCCCCGCCAAAGGCCTGTCGCCCCGCGAATGCGACCAAAGTTCAACAATTTAACAGTTTGATTCAATTATATTTTTCAGACCCATCTTCCTTAAAAATGATCCAGATCAAAAAAGCTTCTTGCAGACATTCTTTTGGCATATCTATGATATGTCAGTTCACGAAGGCGGGCACGAGACCCGCCTAGGGGAGGACGCCAATGAACATTTCTCGCCGCACTTTGATGCGGGGGATCGGTGCTGCCGGTCTCGCTGCCGCCGCTCCGGGGATCTTTTCCCCCGCCATCGCCCAGTCGAAGCCGGTTCGCATCGGCATTCTCGCGCCGCGCTCCGGGGCCATGGGCACGGTAGGCGAATGCGGCATCCGCGCTGTGCAGTGGGCGACGGAGCGCATGAACAAGGACGGCGGCATCGCCGGGCGCCCGATCGAGCTCGTCATCGAGGAGGAAACCTCCCCCAAGGACACTATCGAACGCTTCCGCCGCCTGGTGCTGCAGGAGAAGGTGGATTGCGTCCAGGGCCTCATCTCCACCGGCGTGTCGCTGGGCGTCGCGCCCGTGGCGGAGGAGGAACAGGCGCTCCTCATCATGTGGGACGGCACCACGCAGGACGGCGTGAAGGAGGCGATGCCCAAGTCGCAGTACGTCTTCCGCTCCACCGACAATGAATGCGAGGCCGTGATGGCCTCCCTGCTCTCGATCAAATACTTCAAGGGCAAGATCAAGCGCATTGCCGGCATCAACCCGGACTATTCCTACGGCCGCAATAACTGGGAGGCTTTCCAGCAGATCCTCAAGCGCGCCGGCGTGGAGGTGGAGGTGGTAGCCGAGCAGTGGCCGAAAGTCGGCACCATGGACCTCACGTCTCACGTCGCGGCGCTGAAGGCGGCCAAACCCGACTTCATCTTCTCGTCGATGCTGTTCGCCGACCTGCCCGTCTTCATGAAGCAGGGCTCCGCCGCCGGCCTGTTCGAGGGCGTGAACCTCGCTTTGCCCGCCGCCGGCTGGCAGATCAACCAGCTGAAGAAGGAGTTCATGCCCGAGAACATCGTGTTCGGGCACAACACGCTCTACTTCGCGCTGCCCAATGCCTCCCCGCTCCAGAAGGCGTTCGTGGAAGACTACATGGGCCGCTACAAGGAGGCTCCGAGCTGGGAGGCCGACCGCGCCTATTTCGCCCTGGCCGCATACAAGGCCGGCGTCGAAGCCGCGGCCAAGGCCACGGGGCGCTGGCCGAAGCTCACGGAGATCATCGAATCCATCCCCAAGCAGAAAATCGAGAGCCTGGGGGGGCCGGGGCAGTTCCGCGCCGACAAGATCGCTGAGCAGACCTTCTACCAGGGCCTTTCCACCAACCAGAACTCCTACGATTTCCCGACGCTGAAGACGGTGGACAGCTTCACCGCCGATCAGCTCCAGAAGCCGCCGGGCGTGGACTTCTGGGAATGGCTCAAGACCTCCAAGCTTCCCGTGTGAGGAGCGCCGCGTGACCGTCTTCCTCGACGTCCTCCTCGGCGGCGTGTTTCACGCCGCCATTCTCTTCCTCGTGGCCGCCGGGCTCCAGCTGGTATTCGGCGTGCAGAAGGTCATCAACCTCGCTTGCGGCTCGTTCTACGCGCTGGGCGCCTATTTCGGCATCACGGCCGTTGGCCTCGCCTCGGCCGCCGGCTTTCCAGCCTGGACGGTGCTGCCGGTGCTCATCCTCGCGGGGCTGGCGATCGGCCTCGTAGGCCTGCCGGTGGAACGCATCCTGCGCACGGTCTACCGGCGGGACGAGAGCTATCAATTGCTCCTCACCTTCGGCCTGCTGCTGATGTTCCAGGACGTGTTCCGCTTCTTCTGGGGCGCCACGCCCCGAACGCTGGACAACGCCTATCTCGCCTACGGCACGGCCGAGTTCATGGGCCTTCGGGTGCCCACCTACAATCTTCTCGTGATCGCCGCCTCCATCGCCATCGCGGTGGCGCTCGGCGCCTTCCTGCAGAAGACCCGCACCGGGCGCATCATCCGCGCCACGGCGGAAAACCGGGACATGAGCGAGGGTCTCGGCGTCAATTCGTCCCGCGTGTTCGCGGCCGTGTTCACGGTCGGCTGCATGCTCGGCACGGTGGGCGGCGCGCTGGTGGTGCCGGCCTCGGCCTCCTCGCTTGAAATGGCCGTGGAGCTGGTGGTGGAAGCGTTCGCCGTGGTGGTCATCGGCGGGCTGGGCTCCATGCGCGGCGCGCTCGCTGGTGCGCTCATCGTCGGCCTGATCCGGGCTGCGGCCATCATGGTGCTGCCCGAGGCCGAAATTCTCTCCATCTATCTGGTCGTCATCGCCGTGCTCATCCTGCGGCCGGCCGGGCTTTTCGGAAAGGCAATGGCATGAGCACCCCGACCTCCGCCCCGGCCACGGTGGCGCCGGCCGTGTCCCCCAGCCTCTGGCGACCTTCGGGCCTCATATCCTTCCTGGTCATCATCGCCGCCATGGCAGGGCTGCCGCTCGTCGCCTCCACCTACATGCTCACCCTGATGGTGCCGTTCTTCGGCTTTGCCATCGCTCTTCTCGGCTTCAACCTGCTGTTCGGCTACACGGGCCTGCTCTCCTTCGGCCACGCCATGTTCCTCGGCATCGGCGCCTATGCGGCGGCGGTTATGACCTCGAAGCTCGGCGTCCAGTCTCTGGAGTTGATCCTGCTCGTCGCGGTGGCGGCCGCGGTGGTCATCGCGGTGCCGGTGGGCTTCCTGTGCGTGCGCTACACGCGCATCTTCTTCGGCATGCTGACGCTGGCCTTCGGCATGCTGTTCCACTCCATCCTGTTCAAGTTCTACGGCCTCACCGGCGGCGACCAGGGCATGCGGGTGATGCGCCCGCTGCTGTTCGGCATGGCGTTCGAGGGCGGCAAGACGGCCTTCATCACCGGGCCGTTCTACTACTACGCTCTCGGCCTCCTCACCCTGCTCGGCTGCGCCATGTGGCGGATCGTGCGCTCGCCCTTCGGGCTCCACCTCACGGCCATTCGGGAGAACGCGCAGAAGGCGGCCTATCTCGGCGTCACCGTCTCGCGGATGCGGCTCGCGGCCTACGTCATCTCCGGCGTCTACGGCGCCATCGGCGGGGTGATCCTGGCCGTCACCATCGGCCTCGCGGACCCGGAGATTGTCTACTGGACACAATCCGGCAACCTCGTCTTCATGGCGGTGCTGGGCGGCTCCGGCGCCTTCGCCGGCCCCGTGGTGGGCGGCCTCGCCTTCGTGCTCCTGCAGGACACGGTGATGTCCGCCACCCAGTACTGGCGGTTCGTGATGGGCGCGGTGCTGGTGCTCATCGTCATCTTCTTCCCGCGGGGGATCGCCGGCCTGTTCGGCGACGCCTTCGCCCGCCTCAAGCGCGGGAGCTGACCCATGGCCTCACGCGCCCTTCTCTCCGCCCATCAGGTCTCCAAGAGCTATGGCGATTTCCATGCGCTCCGGAACGTCTCGGTGCATGTGGACGATGGTGAATTCATTTCCATCGTCGGCCCCAACGGCGCCGGCAAATCCACCCTCGTCAACGTGCTGACGGGACTGCTGAAGCCAACGTCTGGCCACGTCCATTTCCGCGGGCAGGACATCGCCGGCATCGGGCCGGTGGAACTCTCCCGCCGTGGCATGGCGCGGGGGTTCCAGCTGGTGAACATCTTCCCCGAGCTGACGGTGCGGGAGACGCTGGGTGTCGCCGCAGCGTCACGCCTCAGGCGCATCGGCAATCCCTTCCGCAGCCTCGGCGCTGATCGCGAGATCCGCGATGCCGTGGAGGAGGTGGCCGACATCTTCAACCTGCGCCACCGGCTGGACCAGCAGGCGAGCGCCCTCTCCCAGGGCGAGAAAAAGCTTTTGGACGTGGCGAGCGCCTTCGCCCTCAAGCCGGAACTGATCCTCATCGACGAGCCGACCTCCGGCGTCTCCACCGGCGACAAGCACGCCATCATGGAGCTGCTGGTTGCCGCGTCCCGCAAGGCCGGCGTGCGCGGCATCATCCAGGTGGAGCACGACATGGACCTCGTGGCCCGCTACTCGGACCGCATCGTCGCGCTCCAGGCGGGTACCGTTCTCGCCGATGAGAAGCCGGAAACCTTCTTCAAGGATCCCGCCCTCATCGCCGCCGTGGTGGGTACGCGCCCGCCCAAGGTGCCCCCCAGAGAAATGGCCCCGAAAGCCGCCGTTCAGGAGAGCCGCCCATGCTGAGCATTTCGGGCCTCAAGGTGGATATCGCCGGCAGCCGCATCCTGTCCGGTATCGACCTCGCCGTGGAGCCGGGCGAACTCGTCTGCCTCATCGGCCGCAACGGCGCGGGCAAGACCACCACGTTCCGCTCCATCATGGGCTATCGCAAGCCCGTCGCAGGCTCCATCCGCTTCGCCGGCAAGGAGCTGATCGGCCGCGCCCCGCATGAGATCGCGCAGATGGGCGTGGGCTTCTCGCCGGAGGAATCGGAGGTCTATGCCGACCTTACCGTCGCCGAGAATCTGGAGCTGCCGACCTGGACGCGGCGCTCGAAGATGTCGGAGAAGGACCGCGTGGAGCGCTCCCTCACCGTCTTCCCGAAGCTCCGGCAGTATCTGCACCGGGGCGGAGCGCAACTCTCCGGCGGTGAGCGCAAGATGGTGTCGGTGGCGCGGGCACTCGCCCTCGATCCGAGCCTCCTCCTGCTCGACGAGCCGTTCGAGGGGCTGTCGCCGGCCATCATCCCGGTGATCTCGGAGGGCATCGCCTCCATCCGCGCCATGGGGCAGGCCGTGCTGATGGCTGAATCCAACGTCCACCACCTCCCGGATTATGTGGATCGCCTCTACGTGCTGGAGCGTGGCGAGATGATCTTCTCCGGCACGCTGGCGGAGGCGTACCGCGACAAGGCGGTCATGCGCGTCATCGCCGGCGAGGTGGAGCTGGAGCACGCCTGACCCATGCCCCTCACCTATCGTGCCGCGGTGCTCCACGCGCCGCAGACGCCGCTCGCCATCGAGACGGTGGAGGCGGCCCCGCTCGGGCCATCCGACGTGCTCGTGCGCATCAAGGCGGCTGGGCTGTGCCATACCGATCTCGAGGTGATCGAGGGCGGGCTCGTCTACCCCATGCCCATCGTGCTCGGTCACGAAGCGGCGGGCGTCGTCGAAGACGTGGGGCGGGAGGCCAAGGGCGTCCGCAAGGGCGACCATGTGGTGCTCTCCTGGAACCCCCATTGCGGCCACTGCTTCTATTGCGACCGCGCGCTGCCCATCCTGTGCGAGGGCTATCTCGCGGAAGGTCCGAAGGCCCGTGCCTTCGACGGCGCCGCCAAGGCGCGGCTCGCGGACGGGCGGGAGCTGGGGAACCTCATGTTCCTCGGCGCCTTCGGCGAATACTGCATCGTCACGGACCAACAGGCTGTGCCGGTGCCCAAAGAACTTCCGTTCGACGAGGCCTGCCTCATCGGCTGCGGGATCATGACCGGCGTCGGCGCGGCATTGAACGTGGCGCACATCGCGCCCGGCGATACGGCCCTCGTCATCGGCTGCGGCGCCGTCGGCCTCGCCGCGGTGCAGGGGGCGAGGCTGGCAGGCGCAGAGACCATCCTTGCCGCCGATCTCGATGATGCCAAGCTCGCACTCGCCCGCGCCATGGGGGCCACCCACACGGTGAACGCCCGCACGGGCAACGTGGTGGAGGCGGCCCGCGCGCTCACCCAAGGCCGCGGTGCCGACGTAGTGCTGGAATCGGCCGGCAGCCCGATTGCCTTCCGTGCGACGGCTGAGGCGGTGCGGCCGGGCGGCGAGGTGATCTGGCTCGGCAAGATCGACGTGACGAAGGACGTGTCCTTCCGGTGGGGCTCACTGATGGCGGAAAAGCGCATCCGCCGCGTCTCCTATGGCGGTGCCCGCCCCGCGCGCGATTTCCCGTTTCTGGCGCGCGCTGCGCTTGGCGGACGGCTGGACCTGAAGGGCCTGATCTCCCGACGGATCGCGCTGGAGGAGATCAACGCGGGGTTCGCCGCGCTGAAGGCGGGCGAGACCATTCGCAGCGTCGTGATCTTCTGAAGGCTCGAGGCTCCCTCTCCCCTTGCGGGAGAGGGAGCCTCAGCCCTCACGCATCCAGGGTCTTGCGGGCGAAATCCTCGATATAATCCACGAGGTTGGCGGCCGCGGTCTCGGCCCCTTTGCGGTCGCGGCGGGCCACCGCCTCGGCCACCTCGGCGTGGAGCCGGGCGGCGAGCGGCAGGTCGGCGACCTCCCGGTAATGCTGGTACCAGAAGCGACGCGACAGAGCGTTCATGAGGCCCATGGAGCGCACCGCGAACTCGTTGCGCGACGCCTGCGCCATCAAAAGGTTGAAGCGCCGATCAAGGCGCATGAAAGCGAGGTCGTCCTCCACCTCGGCCGCCTGCCGCATGGAGCCGGCGATCTCGGCGAAGGCGTCCCGCTCCTCGGCCGTCGCGCGCTCGGCGGCGAGGCCGGCCATCAGCACTTCCAGCACGCGACGCACCTCCAGCAGGCGAAGCTGGGTGCGCAGGTTGATATCCGACACCAGCACGCCGCGCCGCGGCAGCACCACGACCAGCCCGTCGCGGGCAAGGCGTTGCAGTGCCTCGCGGATGGGCGTGCGGCCGATCTTCAGCCGGTCGGAAAGCGTGAGTTCGGAAAGCACCGCGCCCGGGGGCAGTTGCAGGGTCGCGATCAGTTCCTCAAGGATGCGGTAGGCACGATCGGTGAGGCTCGCATCCTCGGTCACCGGCTCATCCTTGCGGGCGCGACGGGCCGGGGTGCGAGGCTCCTTGCGGGTTTCGCGGAGCGGCTCCAACAGGAGATCAAGCGCGCCTTCACCTCCGGCCAGCGCGGATTGCCGCTTCTGGCGCCGCACCGGCGCCACGGAACCCGCAATGGCCCCTGCCTTGGACCCCGCCTTCGCCATGCCGCTTGCTCCCCCTGCCTTGTCTCTGAGACGACGGATTCGTCTCCTGCCGTCAAGCCTCGGGCGGATACCGATCAGGCTGCGACGCGGTGGAGCGCGGCGTCGATATCGTCGGAGGTCATCTCCCACTCGTTGGCGAAATTGGCGACCACGTCGCGCATGAACTGGTCGTGCAGCGAATAGGCGCGCCGGTCGTCGCCGAGGTGGTCGGCGAGCAAGGCGAGGGCGAGCTGGGCGGGGGCCTGCCCCTCATAGCTCCACTCGAATCCGTCGCCGCTCAGTTTGGCGATGTCGGTGCGCTGCGGCAGCGGCTTGCCGTCCACCGTCACCGCGATGCCGTCGATGGTGCGGTCTCCCCGATAGGTCTTCATGCGTCCTGCCCTGCCTTTTATTGCCCGTCCAATTGGGATTGCACTGATATGTTACATGAGCAGCAGGTGCCGTTCAACGGTCCTGCGACGCGAAAGCCGCGCGCGCGGCGGCGCGCCCTCGGGTAAGGTCGATGCTTTCAGACGGGGGATTGCGATGACGACGACGATCTACGGCATCAAGGCCTGCGACACCATGAAGAAGGCACGGGCCTGGCTCGACGAGAAGGGCGTCGCCTATGCCTTCCACGACTACAAGTCGGCCGGCATAGACGCGAAGACGCTTCAGGGCTGGGCGAAGAAGGTCGGCTGGGAAAAACTGCTTAACAGGGCCGGCACCACCTTCAGGAAGCTGCCGGATGCCGACAAGGCCGACATCGACGAGGCAAAGGCTCTGGCGCTGATGCTGGCGCACCCCTCCATGATCAAGCGCCCGGTGCTGGAGCACGGGCGCGATCTGATCGTCGGCTTCAAGCCGGAGGATTATGCGGCGCGGATAAAGTGAACCCGGGTGAAGTGAGGCCGACGTAAGCTACAGCAGACCTGCGCCGGCCTCGGGACCAGTGTGATGGTCAGGATGCCTCGGCCGCCGGAGGCACCTCGGCCGGCGCGTTCAGCGCTTCGGCGAAGCTGGTGAAGAACTGGTCGGAGAGCTTCTTGGCGGTCGCCTGCACGAGGCGCCCGCCAAGAGAGGCGAGCTTGCCGCCGATCTGGGCGTCCGCCACGTAGGTCAGGATGGTGTCGGCGCCATCCTCGGCCAGCGCCACCTTGGCCTCGCCCTTGGCGAAGCCGGCGATGCCCCCATTGCCCTGCCCGACGATACGGCAACCGGCGGGCGCCTCCATGTCGGTGAGTTCCACCGAGCCGGAAAAGGTGGCCGAGACCGGCCCCACCTTCACCTGCACCTTGGCGGCATAGGCGTTGTCGCCCGTCTGCTCCAGCTCCTTGCAGCCGGGAATGCAGCGCTTGAGCATTTCGGGATCAAGGATCGCCTTCCACACGGTCTCGCGCGGGGCGCTGATGCGATATTCGCCGGTCAGTTCCACGGGATGGTCCTCCCCTTGTTCTCGTTCGCGCGTGCCGCTCTTCGGCGATGGCGCTCAGACCGCACAATAGCGATCCTGGATGTCCTTGTCGGCGAGCAGTGCAGCAGCGCTCGATTGATGCACCAGCTCGCCCTGATCGATGATGATGGCGCGGCTCGCGAGATTGAGCGCCCATTCCACGTTCTGCTCCACCAGAAGCAGCGTCGTGCCCTGGTCGCGCAGACGCCGGAAGAGCACGCCCATCTCCTCCACCAGCACCGGCATGATGCCCTCGGAGGGCTCGTCCAGCAGCACCATCTTCGGCTTGGAGATGATGGCGCGGGCGATGGCGAGCATCTGCTGCTCGCCGCCGGACATGGTGGTCCCCTGCTGCTCCAGCCGCTCCTTCAGGCGCGGGAAGCTCTTGGCGATCTCGTCGATGGCGGCCCGCTCGTCCGTGCGGGCGGCGGCGACGAGGCCGAGCTGCAGGTTTTCCCGCACCGTAAGGCCGGAGACGATGCGCCGCTCCTCCGGCACGTAGCCGAGACCGAGGCGAAAGCGGGCGTGGGCGCCGAGCGGCAGCAAGTCCTTGCCGTCGAACGTCACCCGGCCTTCCGCCCGCGGCATGAGCCCCATGATGGCCCGCAGGGTGGACGTCTTGCCGGCACCGTTGCGGCCGACGAGGGCGACGATTTCGCCCTGCTCGATCCTGAACGTCAGATCATGGACGACGTGGCTCGGCCCGTACCAGGCATTGAGCTTTTCGACCTCAAGCATAGCCATCGTTCTGCCCCAGATAGACGCGGCGGACTTCCGGATCGGCCTGCACCACCGCCGGCGCGCCGTCGGCGATGAGGCGGCCGTGGTGCAGCACCAGAATGCGGTCCGACAGGCCGAGGATCATCTTCATCTTGTGCTCGACCAGGAGAATGGTGCGGTCCGCCGCGAGGCGCTCGATGAGCGCCACCATCTCCTTGGTCTCTTCCGGCCCCATGCCGGCCGTGGGCTCGTCGAGCAGCAGAAGCTCGGGGTTCGCCACCAGCGCGATGGCGATCTCCAGCGCCCGCTGCTCGCCATGGGCGAGGTCTCGGGCGCGGCGGGCGCGGCGATGGGTGAGGCCCACCTCGGCCAGCGCCGCCTCTGCTTTCTGGGTCAGCTCGGGATAGCGATCGCGATGGCTGAAGACGTCATAGCGCGTCTTCAGTGCCTGCGCCGCCACACGCACGTTCTCCTCCACCGACAGCTCGGGAAAGAGGTTGGTGATCTGGTAGGAGCGGGCAATGCCGAGATGGGCGAAGCGGTGCTGCTTCAGCCCCTTCAGCTCCTGCCCCTTGAACCGGATGGAGCCGGTGGAGGGCTGGAGCACGCCGGACAGCACGTTGAAGAAGGTGCTCTTGCCGGCGCCATTGGGGCCGATCACTGCCGTCACCTTGTTGCGCTCGAAGCTGGCCGAGATGCCAGCGAGGGCCACGAAGCCGCCGAAGGACCGGCCCACGTCCGTCACTTCCATCAGCGCGCTCATGACGCCCTCCTGCGGCGCACGATCTGAATCAGGCTGCCCCAGATGCCCTTGGGCAGGAACAGCACGAACAGGATGAAGACGATGCCGACGATGAGCTGCCAGTGGGTGGTCCACAGCGAGGCGACATCCTCGATGAGCAGGAACACCAGCGCCCCCACGAACGGCCCGAAGAAGGAGCCGGCGCCGCCCAGCATGGTCATCATCACCACGATGGAGGAGGTGTGAACGCCCAGCGCATCGAGCGGCACGATGGAGAGATGAAGCGCGGAAAGCGTGCCGGCGAGGCCGCACAGGGCGCCGGAGAGGACGAAGGACAGGAGCTTGGTGCGCTCCACGTCGAAGCCGCAGGCGCGGGCGCGGGTCTCGTTCTCGCGCACCGCCTCGATGGCCGCGCCAAAGGGGGAGTTCAGCACCCGCGATACGAACCACAGTGCCAGCGCTGCGAAGAACATGATGAAGTAGTACTTCGCCAGCGGGTTCAGCAGGTTCACCGAGAAGCCGCCGATCAGGTCGGCCTTGGCCACGGTGAAGCCGCGCAGGCCATTCTCGCCGCCGGTCCAGCCGGACGCCTGGAGCGCGACGTAATAGACGAGCTGCGCGAGCGCCAAAGTGACCATGCAGAAGTAGATGCCGCGCGTGCGGATGGAGAGCGCGCCGATCACCACCGAGAGCAGGCTCGCGCCGACGATGCCCGTGAGCATGGCCGGAAACCAGCCGAAGCCGAGAAGGGCGATGGCCATTCCCGTCAGGTAAGCCCCCGTGCCGAAGAAGGCGGCATGGCCGAAGGAGAGAAGGCCCGTGTAGCCGAACAGCAGGTTGAAGCCGACGGTGAACAGGCCGTAGATCAGCACGTTCACCGCCAGCGCCTGCGACGGCAACACGAAGGGCAGCACCGCCAGCACGGCAATGGTGAGCGGCACGCGCCAGCGATCCAGCGCGGCGCCGGCCCTCGGCAGGGTGCGCGGCGCCACGCCCTGCCCGGCGGCGAGGTCGGTTGTGGTCATGGTGTCGTCTCCGTTCACGCGCCGGGTTCCGTCAGGCGCCGGCCGGCCGGCCAAACAGGCCCTGCGGTCGGACGAGGAGGATGAGAGCCATCAGGCCGAACATGACGATGGTCGCCATCTCGGGAGCGAACAGCGCGGTCATGCTCACGGCGACGCCCACGAGCAGCCCCGCCACCACGGCCCCGAGCAGCGATCCCATGCCGCCGATGACGGTGACGACGAAGGCCTCCGCCAGCACCAGCGTGCCCATCTCCGGGCTCACGTTGCGCATGGGCGCGGCCAGCACGCCGCCGAGCGCGGTGAGGCCGACGCCGAGGCCGAACACCAGCAGCCACAGCCGGCTCACGTCCACCCCCAGCACTTTCATGATGAGCGGATCGCGCGCGCCGGCCCGCACGATGAGGCCGAAGCGGGTCTTCTCCAGCGCCACCCAGAGCAGCAGCAGGATGACCGCCACCACGCCCATGACGAACAGGCGATAGATGGGGAAATAGCCGACGCCGAGATCCACCACGCCCTGCAGCACGTCGGGCGCCGAGAAGGGAATGCCGTCCGTGCCGAAGGTGATGCGCACGGCCTCCACCAGCACATAGCCCAGGCCGAAGGTGAGCAGCAGCGGATCATCCGGCGTGCGGCCATAGAGCGGGCGGATGAGGAAGCGCTCGATCAGCATGCCGAGCACGCCGACCGCAAGGGGCGCGACGATGAGCGCCCACCAGAAGCTGCCGGTCTGCGCGGCGACCCACAGCCCCGCATAGGCGCCCACCATGAACAGGGCGCCATGGGCGAAATTCACGATGCCGAGCATGCCGAACACGATGGTGAGCCCGAGGGCGACCATCACCAGGATCGCCCCGAGCGCGAGCCCGGAGAACAGCTGCATGAGGATGAGTTCAAGGTCCATCGGGCGTCTCTCGGGGCGGGCGGGGCATTCGGCACGGTGCTTCTCCCCTCTCCCCTTGCGGGAGAGGGGCCGGGGGTGAGGGGTTGGATCGCGCTCTGTTGCTGCCTTCCCCTCATCCGTCTCGCGGCTGCGCCGCGATCCACCTTCTCCCGCAAGGGGAGAAGGGATCAGGTCTCAGGTCGGGAAGCCCAGTTCGCCGCAGGAGCGCAGCATCTGTTCGGAGCCGGGGACGTTCTCGACGATGTCGAACAGGTCCTGCTCGCTCTTCATGTCGGCCTTGGCCTTGGACTTCAGCACCAGCACCGACTGCACCGACTGGTGGTCGCACTTGCGGAAGTATTGCGGACCCTTGGCCACGTCGTACTTCAGGCCTTCCAACGCCTCGACCACCTTGTCCGTGTCGGTGCCGCCGGCCTTCGCCATGGCCAGGAGCAGCGCGGAAACACCAGTAAATCCGTAGGCGCCGTAATCGGTCGGAAGCGAGCCATAGGCCGCCTTGTAGGCATCGTTGAACGCCTTGGCGGAGGGGATGGTGCTCTCCAGCGCCCAATAATAGTTGGCGCCGCCGATGATGCCCTCGAACACGTCGGGCGCCACGGCGATGCGCTGGTTGTGCAGCAGCACCGGCACCACGATCTGCATCTGCTTCTTCATGCCGAAGTCGTTGGCCTGCTTGATGGAGTTGGCCTGGTCACGACCGAAGTTGCAGATGGCGAGGATATCCGGCTTCAGGGCACGGATGCGCGGCATCAGCGTGGAATAGTCCGCCGCGCCGAAGGGGTGGAGGATCTCGCCGACGATCTCGGCGCCGAGTTCGCCGGCGGCGCGCTTGAAGCCGCGCATCATCTCGTGGCCATAGGCGTAGTCGGCGCCGAGCAGCGCCACCTTCGAGCCCTTCTTGAAGGTCGCCCGCGCCACGGCGGCCGTGGTCATGTGCGGGTTCAGCGCCTCGTGGAAAGTGTACTTCGAGAAGTCCTTCACCTCGTTGATGGTGTCGGACTGGCTGATGGAGACGTAGATGACACCACGGGCGCGCGTCACCTCGTTCACCGCGAGCTGAACGGCACTGGAGAGGGCCCCGACCACCGCGTGGACCTTGTCCTTCTCGATGAGTTCGAGGGTGCGGGTGGCGGCCTCGCCGGCATTCAGCTTGTCGTCACGGACCAGCAGCTCAACCTTGCGGCCGGCGATGCCGCCCTTGTCGTTGACGAGCTTCACGGCGAGTTCCGCGCTCTTCACCTGATCCTTCGCCTCGGCGCCGAAGGGGCCGGTGAGCGGGGTGGGGAAGCCGATGCGGATGGTCTCCGCCTGCGCCCGCACGATGGCCGGCGAGGCGATGAGGCCGACGCCAGCGGCGCCGAGGCCGGCGAGCACGGTGCGGCGGGATACGCTGGAGAGGGGATGGTCGGTCCGCTTGGTCATGAAATCCTCCCGGTCTGTCTTGTTTTTTGGCTGTGGGCGGTCGTCAGTAGGCACCGAGCGCTTTGAGGATGCGCGCGGGGGTCATGGGGATCTGGGTCAGCTCGGCGTTGAGCGGTGCGAGGGCGTCGTTGACCGCGTTGAGCGCGGCGGCGGACGAAGCGGCGGTGCCCGCCTCCCCACAGCCCTTGGCACCAAGCTCGGTGTCGCGGGTCGGCGTTTCCATGTGGGCGATCACGATGTCCGGCATCTCGCAGGACATGGGCACGAGATAATCGGCGAGCGAGCCGTTCACGAGCTGGCCGGCCTCGTCGTAGCGGCATTCTTCGAAGAAGGCGGCGCCGAGCCCCTGCACCACGCCGCCGCGCACCTGCTCCTCCACGAGGAGCGGATTGATGATGCGGCCGCAATCCTCCACCACAAAGTGCTTGAGGATTTTGACGAGCCCCGTCTCCGCATCCACCTCCACATGGCAGCCGTGGATGCCGTTGGTGAAGGCGAACGGATATCCAGACGGCGCATAATGGTGCGCCACCGTGAGCTGTGCATCGGTGCCCGGCGGCAGCGTGTCCGAACGGAAATAGGCGATGCGCGCGACCTCGGCGAGGCTGAGGCGCACCGTGCCGCCCGCCTTGTCCACCACCTCGGCATCGACGAGATCAAGGTCGCCCGGCTGCGCCTGGAGAATGGCGGCGGCCACGTTCAGCACGTTGGCCTTGAGCTTCTTCGCCGCCTGAAGGGCCGTCTCGCCGCCGACGCCCGCCCCGCGGCAGGCCCAGGTGGCGCCGCCATGGGGCGTCACCTCGGTGTCACCGGTGATGACGCGCACGATGTCCCGGGAGACACCGAGATAGTCAGCGACGATCTGGCCGATGATGGCCTCGGTGCCCTGCCCCTGCTCCGTCACCGAGATGAGGCAGCGCACCTCGCCGGACGGGGTGATCTTGATGACCGCCCCGTCCTGCGCCGAGATGCGCGCGCCGCCGATGCCGTAGAAGGCAGGCGTGGGGTTGGTTATCTCGACGAAGGCCGCGATGCCGATGCCGCGATGGATGCCGCGGGCACGCAGCTCCGCCTGCTCGGCGCGCAGGCGGTCATAGTCCATCAGCGTCTTGAGCTTCGCGAGACAGGCTTCGTGGGAGAGCTGCTCGAACTTGAAGCCGGTGAGGGACTGGCAGGGATAGGCGTCGTCCGGAATGAGGTTGCGCGCGCGCACCTCGAACGGGTCGAGCCCGGTCGCGGCGGCGGCCTTCTCCATCAGATGCTCGGTCACGGCGCAGGCGATGGGGTGGCCCACCGCGCGATACTGGCTCGTCTGCGTCTTGTTCTGGAACACCACCTTCAGGTCGGCGCGGTAGGCCTCCAGCCGGTAGGGCGCGCCGATGAGGCGGATGACCTGGTTGCCCTCCACCGCGCTGGTGCGGGGATAGGTGGAGAAGGCGCCGATGGCCGTCTCGTCCTCCACCGCCATGGCGAGGATGCGGCCGTCCGCGCCCACCGCCGCCTTCGCCTTCACGCGATGGTCGCGGGCATGGATGTCGGAGACGAAGGCCTCCAGCCGGTCGACCACATATTTCACCGGCCGGCCCGCCAGCATGGACAGGCCGATGACCGCCATGTCCTCGTGATAGACGTGCAGCTTCACGCCGAAGGAGCCGCCCACATCCGGCGCCGCCACCCGCACGCGGGCTTCGGGAATGCCGTAGTGGCGGGAATAGAGATCCTGGAACTGGAACGGCGTCTGGGTGCCGTGATGGACGGTCAGCGCGTGCTCGCTCGCGTCGTAATCGGCGATGAGCGCGCGCGGCTCCAGCGTCACGCCGGTGTGGCGGCCGAAGGCGAGGTCCGCTTCCACCACATGCGCGGCAGAGGCGAACAGGTCGTCGACCGCGCCGCTCTCCAGAGCTGAGCGGAAGCACAGATTGTCGGCGAAGCCCTTCACGAGGCGGGGCGCATCGGGCGCCAGCGCCGTGTCGAGATCGGCGAGGACGGGCAGGTCCTCATACTCGATCTCCACCAGCTCGCAGGCGTCCTCGGCGGCGGCGCGGCTTTCCGCCACCACCGCGACCACCGCCTGCCCGCTCCATGTCACCCGCTCGAGGGGCAGCGGAAGCTGGGGCTCGGACTTCATGCCCTTGAAATGGTCGAGCGTGCCCACCCACGGCGTACACAGCTTCGCAAGGTCCTCCCCCGTCGCCACCAGAGCAACGCCGGGCGCCGCGCGGGCGGCCTCCACGTCGATGCGCACAATGCGGGCATGGGCGAAGGGCGAGCGCACGAAGGCCGCATGCAGCATGCGCGGCAGCTTCATATCGGTGACGTAATGGCCACGCCCGGCCACAAGCCGCTTGGCATTGGGGCGGGGCAGCGGGCGTCCCACATGAACGCCAGGCTCAAGATGGGGCGCCGCGCCAAGCGGACGGTCGAACGGGGCGTTCATTCTGCACCCTCCCCGTTCGCCTTGCGGGCGGCGGCCTCGATGGCGTCCACGATGGCCTCGTAGCCGGTGCAGCGGCAGTAATTGCCGGAGATCGCGTCGCGAATCTCCTCGCGATCCGGCACGCCACCTTTCGCCATCAGAGCGTGGGCGTTCACCAGCATGCCCGGCGTGCAGAAGCCGCATTGCAGCGCGTTGCGCTCATGGAACGCCTGCTGGAGCGGCGCCAGCGCGCCGCTGGCGACAAGTCCCTCCACCGTCTCGACGCGCTGCCCCTGCGCCTGCACGGCGAAGACGAGGCAGGAATGCACTGGCACCCCATCCAGCAGCACGAGGCAGGCGCCACAGGCCCCCATCTCGCAGCCCACATGGGTGGCGGTGAGTTCGAGGTCCGTGCGCAGGAAGTCCGCCAGCGTGGTCCGCGGCGCGGCCATGCGGGCAATCTGTTCACCATTGACGGTGAGGGAGAGGGGGACGGCGCCCGCCATCATGTTCATGAGCATGTCTCCAGCTTGCGCAGCAGGCGCCCGAGCAGGACGCGCGCGAGGTGGCGGCGCATGGCGGCGGGAATCTCGGCGTCGTCCAGTGGATCGATGTCCGTATCCAGCGCGCGCTGGGCGGCGGCGATGGTGTCGGCATCGAGCACCTTGCCGGCGATTTCGGCCTCGGCATTGCGGGCACGCACCGGCGTCGGGCCGACCGAAAAGAGGGCGATGCGCGGGTTGGCGATAATGGCCCCGTCTCGCTCGGCAAGGATACCGCCCCCGACCATGGCGTAGTCGCCGCGACGGCGCGCCATCTCGTCGAAGGCGCAGACATGGCGCGGCCCGGCGGCGGGCACATGCAGCGCCACGAGGATTTCCCCGGGCTCGATGGCGGTCTGATAGAGGTCCTGAAAGTAGTCGTCGGCGGCGACGCGGCGCATGCCGTCGACCCCGGAGATTTCCATCTCGGCGCCCATCGCCAGCATCATGGCCGGGAATTCGGACGCCGGATCGGCCAACGCCACGCTGCCGCCGACCGTGCCACGATTGCGGATGGCGGGATGGGCGACGAAAGGCGCGGCGGCCGTGAGCAACGGCGCATGGGCCCGGATCAGCGGCTCGGTCAGCGTTTCGGCATGGCGGGTGAGCGCGCCGATGCGCAGGCTTTGCCCGTCCAGCCGCACGCCGCGCATCTCGGGAATCGCGGAGAGGTCGATCAGCACCTGCGGCGCCTGCAGCCGCATCGCCAGCGCCGGCACGAGGCTCTGGCCGCCGGAGATGAAGCTTGCATCCCCATCGGCCCCGGCAAAGGCGGCATGCGCCTCGGCAAGGCTCGACGGACGCGCATAGGCGAAAGCGCGGGCTTTCAAGGGCAGGCTCCTCCCGGTCGAGCGTGGCTTCATTTTAGTGACCACTTGGTCACAACATGATCTCAGGCCGGTGTGCCTGTCAATAGTGCTG
The DNA here is from genome assembly GCF_041911315.1 of Xanthobacter sp. Classification (NCBI taxonomy): domain Bacteria; kingdom Pseudomonadati; phylum Pseudomonadota; class Alphaproteobacteria; order Hyphomicrobiales; family Xanthobacteraceae; genus Xanthobacter; species Xanthobacter sp. Next base: position 53,119 of record NZ_JAYRPE010000024.1, read on the forward strand.
CGCGACCATTGGCGAAGTGCTTGGGAAAAGCGCTGGCAGGGAAATCATTGCAGTGCAGCGCGACGTTATTCCCACCCGGATATATGATTATTGCCTTCCCTCATCTTTTCCTCGACTTCGCGCGCCATAGGAGCCGCCGCCGCGACGCGGGGGCGGGCGTCGCCGCGCTCGGAGACCCTTGGTGGCGGGGGAAGGTTGCGCTATCGCAGGACGGTGGGCGCCCGGCCCATGCGCCGAACGGACTCGCCTTGAAGCCCACTCCCGACCAGAAGCCGACGCCGCCCGCCCGCCCCCGCCGGCAGCACATGCGGGCGGCCGACCGCGAACAGGCGATCATCGAAGAAGCCGTGCGCTTCTTCGCCGAGCACGGATTCGAGGGACAGACGCGCGAATTGGCGAAGCGGATGGGAATCACCCATTCCGCCATCTACCGCTACATCCCCTCCAAGGAAGCGCTCATCGAGCGGGTCTACGAGCACGTCTATCTCAGCCGCTGGAAGGCAGACTGGGCGCCTCTCGTGACCGACCGATCCAAGCCGCTGGAGGCGCGGCTCACGCAATTTTATCTCGAATATGTCGAACAGGTTTTCGACTACCACTGGGTGCGAATCTTCGCCTTTTCCGGCCTCAAGTCGTTCGACATCACCAGCCGCTACCTGATGATCGTCCGCGACCAGATCATCCTGCCCGCCTGCGCCGAGCTCAGGGCAGAGCTGAAGCTGCCGGCCCCCGGCGAAATTCCGGTCAGCGAACGCGAGGCCGAGCTGTTCTGGGGGCTGCACGGGCGCATTTTCTACCTTGCGATCCGCCGCTACGTGTACGGCACCACGACGCCGGAGGATCTCGACCCCATCGTCCGCGACGCGGTTCGCGCCTTCCGCGCCGGTGTCGCACCCGTGCTGAAGGACATCCTGGCGCAAGCCGGATCCTGAAGAATGAGGGGCCTCGGGAGGGGGTTGCGCAGATGACGCAACGTCATGCTCGCCCCTCGCCAAGACGGCGTTCCCTTGGTAAAGTTTCCGTGCGAACGGCCTTGTTCTCGCCGTCGTGATCTGGTCTAGCGTGGGGCGTAAAGGGAAAAGAAACCGAATTTCGGCAAGGTTGCAGGGCTGGCGGGAATGTGCGGCGGGGCCGCGCGGGCGCAGCGTTCAGAGCCGGTGGTCGGTCGGAGAAGATCCGAACCGGGCAAGGTTTGTGCGATGCGTTAGACCGAGGGACCCTGCGATGGACGAACGGAGCCGGTACCGACCGGCAGCGCTGATAGCGGGGACCATGAGGCACTCGGACCGGCAGGAATACGCGGCTTGGCAGGACGACGCGAGCGATCATGACGCGCGCGCGGGCCATGACGCAGGCTTGCGCGACCACGGTGAATGGGACCGCGACGACGCTGATCCCCATGCCGACTGGCATGACCGGGCCGACTGGCACTGGACGCCGCATGTCCACGAGGAGGAGGTCGATGCCTCCGACTACGACCCCCACGCCTCGGATCCCCGGCCGCGCAGCACGTCCCGCCGCGGCACGCTCGTCGGCATCGGCACGGGCGTCGTCGCCGGCCTAATGGTTGCCGCAGGGGCCGTCTGGTACACCCAAGGCTCGTTCGCGTTCGGCGTCTCCGCACCGCCGCCCCAGATCGCCAACCGCCCCCTCGTCCGCGAGCTCAGCATGGCGGCCGCGGGAACGACCGTGACCGAGATTTCGCTCGTCGTCGGCTCCGGCGCGCTGGGCGTCGATCCGGGCAGCATCTACCTGACCAACGTGGCCATTGATGGCCGGTCCTTTGCCGCCGGGCCTGGACCGTCGGACAATTCCGCGCGCCTCACCGGCCGCGTCGTGCCGCTGCCCATGGCCAATCCGCTGAACCGGAACCAGGTGGCCGCCGCCGACGGAATCAAGGCGCTGGAACAATTTGACCAGGGCGCGGTGCCCCTGCCCCTGCGCAAGCCGGCCATGCCGAACCAGCGCCTCGCCTACGCGTCCCTGCCCGACGCCTCCCTGACCGACACGCCCTCCGCCGTCCCCGGCAGCCAGGCCCCGGCTCCAGAGACGCCGACGCTCTCAGAGGACGAGCCGGCGCTGCCCACGCCCGGCAGCGGCTATGCCATCTACGACATCAAGGCCAAGGTCGTTTACATGCCGAACGGGGATCGGCTGGAAGCCCATTCTGGTTACGGCGATACCTTCGACGACGTGCGTGCCGTCAACAAGCGCATGGTGGGCCCGACCCCGCCCAACACCTACCAGCTGACCATGCGCGAATCCCTGTTCCACGGCATCGAGGCGGTGCGCCTCAATCCCATCGGAACCGGCCGGATGTACGGCCGCGCCGGCATCCTCGCCCACCCCTATCTCCTTGGTCCGCGTGGAGATTCCAACGGCTGCGTGTCGGTCAAGGACTACGACAAGTTCCTCGCCGCCTTCAAACGCGGTGAGGTGAAGAAGATGGTGGTGGTGGCCGAGCTGAAGCATGGCCCCAAGAAGGAAGAGAACTTCCTCCTGTCCTTCCTGAAGCCCAAGGACCAGTAGGGCGCCGGGGCGCCCTTCCGCTGCAGGGCAAACTTTGCTCTCGGCGCCATTTCGACAATCCAGCAATGGCAAGGGTGCACGCCGGCTTTCGGTAGCGGCGAACCTCAATTCTGGCTGCAGTGCAGCAGAATGCACGCCATTCTTGCGCCACATCAAATTTCGCTGGCTTTCCGGATAGATACGGATGCTCCCGCACCCGTAGATCAACGGAATTGACCCGAGGGAGAGACGGGACCTTAGCTGCGGCCATTCGCACGTGCGAAAGCAACGTCCGGCCTGTCGCAATCGTTGGGCCGGCGAGAGACGGGAGCCCGTCATGGCCGCCGATACGCCTGCCCCCTCCCCTGTCCTTTCCCCCTTCCAGAACCTGCTGCCGTTCGACCCGAATGCCGCGATGTCGGCATTCCAGAAGGGACTTTCACCGGCATTCAACCCACAGTTCGGCATGGGTTCAGGTGCGAGTCAGGCCGGACCTCTCGGCGCCTACCTCGTGGACGCTGCCCAGCGCCAGGTCCTCTTCCTCGACCTCCTCCGCCGGAGGGGGAACGAGCAGCACGATATTACCTCACGCCCCATGGCGACGGTGCTCTCCTTCGACCATGAGGTGCTGGTGAGCGGGCGGGCGCTGCCGCGGCCGATCAACTATTCCCTGTCCCGCATCGTCCCCCCCGCCGGAGTGGTGGTGGACCCGCGGAAGCGGCCGGTGGTGGTGGTGGACCCCCGCGCCGGGCAGGGGCCGGGCATCGGCGGGTTCAAGACCGAGAGCGAGATCGGCGAGGCGCTGGGCACCGGGCATCCGGTCTACTTCATCGGCTTCGCCGCCGAGCCGGAGCCGGGGCAGACCTTCCTGGACGTGGTGGAAGGTCAGGTCTCCTTCTTCGAGCGGATCCGGCAGATGCATCCGGAGGCCCCGCCCACCTTCGCCATTGGCAATTGCCAGGCCGGCTACCAGACGCTGATGGTGGCGATGCTGCGGCCGGACCTGTTCGGTCCCTGCATGGTGGCGGGCTCGCCCATGTCCTACTGGCAGGGCGTGCACGGCAAGAATCCCATGCGCTATTCCGGCGGCCTGCTCGGCGGCTCGTGGCTGACCAACCTCATCAGCGACCTCGGCGGCGGCAAGTTCGACGGCACCTGGCTGATCCTGAACTTCGACAATCTGAACCCGGCCAACTGGCTGTGGGGCAAGCAGTATGACGTCTGGTCGAAGGTGGACACGGAAGGCCCGCGCTATCTCGAGTTCGAGAAGTGGTGGGGCGACTTCATCAAGCTGAATGGCGACGAGATCCAGTTCCTGGTGGACGAGTTCTTCATCGGCGACAAGCTCACCCGCAACGAGGTGCGCTCCACCGACGGCAAGGTGTTCGACCTGCGCAACATCTCCTCGCCGGTCATCGTCTTCACCTCGCAGGGCGACAACATCTCCCCGCCGCCGCAGACGCTGGGCTGGATCCTCGACCTCTACAGGGACGTGGACGACATCCGCGCCGAGGGCCGCACCATCGTCTATTGCATGAACCAGAAGGTGGGCCACCTCGCCATCTTCGTCTCGGCCAAGGTCGGGGCGAAGGAGGACGAGGAGCTGGTGCGCCTCATGGACCTCATCGACTGCCTGCCTCCCGGCCTCTACGAGCTGGTCATCGAGCCGGCGTCGGAAGAGCAGGTGAAGGCCGGTGGTCCCGCCTGGCATTCGCGCTTCGAGCTGCGCTCGCTGGACGACATCCGCGCCTATGGCCGCAACAGCGTGGAGGATGATCGCGCCTTCGCCGCCGCGCGGCGGGTGTCGGAGATCAACCACTCGCTCTATCGCACATTCCTCCAGCCCGTCGTGAAGGCGATGGCGACGCCGCAGCTTGCGGATGCGCTGTTCCGCTTCAATCCGCTGCGGCTCTCCTACTCCCTGTTCGCGGATACCAACCCGCTCATGAAGGGGGTGGAGAAGCTCGCCGCCGACGTCACCACGGCCCGCAAGCCGGCGGACGCCTCCAATCCCTTCGTCACGGCGCAGAACTTCTGGTCCGACCAGATCAACGCCGCCCTCGACGGCTGGCGGGATATGCGCGACCGGGCGGTGGAGCAGTCCTTCTTCGCCGTCTACGGCTCGCCGGTGCTGCACGGCCTGCTGGGGCTCAACCTCGACGGGAAGGTCCGCGAGCTGCCGGCCAACAGCCCGCAGAAGGAAGCCTTCCGCGACCGCAAGATCGCCGAGTTCCGCGACCGCGTGGCCGAAGGCGGCTTCAACGAGGCGCTGGTGCGCGCCTCGCTCTACGTGCTCTCGGTGACACGCGCGCTGGACGAGGCGGCCGCCAGCTCGCTCAACGAGACGCGGCAGAAGCTGATGCAGCTCTCGCTGCCCGAGTTCAAGACGCTGGTGCGCGACCAGTTCTACATCCTGCTCCTGGAACGGGAGAAGGCGGTGGAGGCCATCGCCCGTCTGGTCACAGATCCGGACCAGCGGCAGGATCTGGTGAACAAGGTGGTCGGCGTCGCCACGGCGGATGGCACCTACACCCCCGGCGAGCGGGCCCTGGTGGAACGCCTGGCCGAAATCCTCGGCGTCTCGGCGCCGAAGACCGTGGCGCTGGCGGCGGTGAAGACCGCGCCGGCCCCCGTGCCCGGCCAGAACCTCCCCGCAGCCGTCTGAGCCGGGAAGACGGGCGCGGCGCATCCCCCGCGCCGCGCCCGGACTTCTCCATTCCCCGACCCGCCTGTTCCTCGCCTTCCCTCCCAGTGACGCGCCCGAGGAGGCATGTTCGTGCCCACCATCGCCAATCATCTGTTCGAGGACATCAAAGCGGGCGACAGTGCGTCCGCCACCCGCATCATCCGCACACCGGACCTGCGGGCCTGGGGCGCCGCCTTCGGCGATGCCGGCATGCTCGCCGGCGCCGGGGCGGGTCAGGCGGATGCCGGCCTTGCCGCCTCCCTGTTCGCCGCTCTGGTGGGCACCGCCCTGCCCGGCCCCGGCTCAACCATCCGCGCCTCCAGCGTGAGCATCGCCGCGCCGCTGCCGGCCGACGTGCCGCTCACCGTTTCCCTCACCGTACGCGACACCAACGCCGCAGACCGCACGATCGGCCTCGACGGCGCGATCGCCGCGCCCTCCGGCGCCATCGTCGCCACCGCCGCCATAACCGTGGCCGCGCCCGAGAAGGCCATCAGCGTCAACGTGCCCGAGCATCGGCTGGAAGCGCTGCTGGAGCGCTGCAAGGGGCTCGATCCCCTGCCCACCGGCGTGGTCCATCCCTTGAGCCTCGATGCCCTCTCCGGCGCCCTCGATGCTGCCGCCGCCGGGCTCATCAAGCCGGTGCTGTTCGGGCCGGAGGCGGACATCCGCCGCATCGCCGCGTCCGGCGGCCTCGATCTTTCCGGCGCCCGCATCGTCTCCACCGCGAGCGAGGAGGAGTCCGCCGCCAAGGCCGCGGCCGCCGCCGGCGCGGGCGAGGTGGGGGCGCTGATGAAGGGCAGCCTTCACACCGACGTGCTGCTTCATGCGGTGATGGCGAAGGAGGCGGGGCTGCGCACCGGCCGGCTGCTCAGCCATTGCGCCATCATGTCCGTGCCCACCTATGCCCGCCGGGTGCTGGTGACGGATGTGGCGCTCAACATCGCCCCCGACACCGACCAGAAGCGCGACATCTGCCAGAACGCCATCGGCCTCGCGAAGGCGCTGGGCATCGAGACGCCCAGGGTCGCGGTGCTGGCGGCGGTGGAGATGGTGCACACCAAGATGCCCGCCACCCTCGACGGCGCCATCCTCTCCAAGATGGCCGACCGGGGCCAGATCGTCGGCGGCATCGTGGACGGGCCGCTCGACCTCGACGCGGCGGTGGATGCCGAAGCGGCGCAGGTGAAGCACATCGTCTCGCCCGTCGCGGGCACGGCGGACGTGCTGCTGGTGCCCAACATCGAGGCCGGCAACATGGTCTACAAGAATCTCGGCTTCATGGCCGACGCCCAGAGCGCCGGCCTCGTGGTCGGCGCCCGCGTGCCGGTGATGCTGACGAGCCGCGCCGACAGCGCCGAGGCCCGGCGCTTCTCCGCCGCCGCGGCGGTGATCTACGCCGATGCGCTCAAGCGCACCCCCGACGCCATCCTTCCCCACACCGCCGACTGAGCGAGGCTGCCATGACCGACGCCGTTCTCGTCGTCAATTCCGGCTCCACCAGCCTCAAGTTCGGCGCCTATGGGACGTCGAACGCGGAGGACCCGCCTTTGCTCTGCCGGGGCGGCATCGACAGCATGGCGGGTGATCCGCACTTCATCGCCAAGGAGCCGGACGGCAAGCCCATCGATGCCCACGAATGGGGTTCCGGCCATGCCCTGAGCCACAAGGAGGCGCTGGGCTACATCGTGACGTGGCTGGAGCAGCACGAGGCCAACATCAAGGTGGTGGCGGCCGGCCACCGCGTGGTGCTCGGCGGCACCCGCTTTGAAGGGCCAGCGAAGATCACGCCCGAGGTGCTGGACTATCTCGATGGCCTCGCCGCCATGGAGCCCTCGCACCAGCCGTTCAACGTGCGCGGCGCGCGGGCCATCGCCGAGGCCTTCCCCGGCCTGCCGCAGGTGGCGGTGTTCGACACCTCCTTCCACCGCACCATGCCGGAGGTGGCGCAGATCTACGCCTTGCCCAAGGCGGTGCGCGACACTGGCGTGCGGCACTGGGGCTATCACGGCATCTCCTACGACTATATCAGCCGGCAGGTGCCCAAGGTCGCGCCCGGCGCGCGGCGGGTCATCGCCGCCCATCTCGGCGGCGGCGCTTCGGTCTGCGCCATGCTGGACGGGAAAAGCGTCGAGACCTCCATGGCCTTCGCCGGCCTCACCGGCCTGCCCATGGCGACCCGTTCCGGCGACGTGCCGGCGGACGTGATCTTCTATCTGCTGCGCTCCGCCGGCTACACGGCGGAGGCGCTGGAAAAGCTGCTCTACGGCCAGTCCGGCCTGCTCGGCCTCTCCGGTGACAGCGCCGACATGCGGGTGCTGCAGGACAGCGCGGCGGCCGACGACAGGCTGGCCGTGGACTATTTCGTCTATTGCCTCGTGAAGTTCATCGGCGCCTATGCGGCGGTGCTGGGCGGGCTGGATGCGCTCGTCTTCACCGCCGGCATTGGCGAGAACTCGGCCAAGGTGCGCGCCGCGGTGCTGGAGCGGCTCGCCCCCTTCGGCCTCACCCTCGATCCGGCGGCCAATGCCGCCAACGGGCCGCGCATCACCACGGCGGACAGCGCCGTCGCGGCCTTCGTCATCCCCACCAATGAAGAACTGATGATCGCCCAGCACACGCTGGCGCTCACCCGTTCCGCCTGACCGGGAGAAGTCCAATGGCACAGAGCGCAGCCCTCGCCGCCGCAGCTCCCACCGAGGCCCCCGCCGAGAAGCCAGCGGCGGGATCGTCCTCCGGCGCGGTCCGGCTGGATGCGGCGGCCATCGCCGCCAAATTCACCGAACTCGGCGCCTCCCCCAAGGGCCTCACCGCCGCCGAGGCGGCCGAACGGCAGGCGAAATACGGCCCCAACGCCATCGTCGCCCACGAGGACAGCCGGTGGGAGAAGCTGGTCGGCTATTTCTGGGGGCCGATCCCCTGGATGATCGAGGCGGCGGCGCTGCTCTCCCTCATCCGCCGGGACTGGCCCGACTTCATCGTCGTCATGGGCCTGCTCATCTACAACGCCATCGTCGGCTTCTGGCAGGACAGCAAGGCCGCGAGCGCGCTGGCCGCCCTCAAGAAGGGCCTCGCGCTCAAGGCCCGCGTGCTGCGCGACAACAAGTGGATGACGGTGGACACCGCCGCCCTCGTGCCCGGCGACGTGGTGAGCGTCGCCGGCGGCGAGACCCTGCCCGCCGACCTGCTGCTGATCGAGGGCAAGTATCTCTCCGTCGATCAGGCGGCGCTGACCGGTGAATCGCTCCCCGTCTCCAAGGCGGTGGGCGACAGCGGCTATTCCGGCTCCATCGTGCGGCAGGGCACCATGACGGCCCTCGTGACCGCCACCGGCAACGCCACCTTCTTCGGCCGCACCGCGAAGCTCGTCGCCTCGGCCGGCGCCAAGTCGCACGCGGAGAAGGCGGTCATCCAGATGGGTGACTTCCTCATCATCCTCTCCGCCGCGCTGGCGCTGGTGCTGGTGGTGGCGCAGGTCCACCGCGACATCATCGCCGACGGGCACTGGGAATGGCAGCACGCCGGCGCCATCGTGCAGATCGTGCTGGTGTTGCTGGTGGCGTCCGTTCCGGTGGCGACGCCGGCGGTCATGTCCGTGACCATGGCGCTGGGCGCGCTGGCGCTGTCCAAGCAGCAGGCCATCGTCTCCCGCCTCTCGGCCATCGAGGAGCTGGCGGGCGTGGACGTGCTGTGCTCCGACAAGACCGGCACGCTGACGCTGAACCAGCTCACCCTCCAGACGCCCATCCCGTGGGGCAAGGCCGCGCCGGACGACCTCATCCTCGGCGCCGCGCTCGCTTCCCAGCGCCAGAGCGACGATGCCATCGACAAGGCGGTGATCGCCGCGGTGAAGGACCCGAAGGTGCTGGACGGCTACAAGAGCGTGGACTTCACGCCCTTCGATCCCGTCAGCAAGAAGACGGTGGCGAGCGTCGCCGGCCCGGACGGCAAGACCGTGCATTTCGCCAAGGGCGCGCCGCAGGCCATCGCCGCCCAGTGCGGCCTCTCGGAGGCCGATGCGAAGGGCTATTTCGACGCGGTGGAAACCCTCGCCCGCAGCGGCACCCGCGCGCTCGGCGTCGCCCGCTCGGACGACGGGAAGACGTGGACGCTGCTCGGCCTCCTGCCCATGCTCGACCCGCCCCGGCCCGACGCGGCGGAGACCATCGCCAAGGCCAAGGCCCTCGGCGTCTCGGTGAAGATGGTGACGGGCGATGATGTGGCCATCGGCGGCGAGATTTCCCGACAGCTCGGCCTCGGCGATCATCTGCTGGTCGCGAGCGACGTGTTCGGCAAGGATTCCAGCCCCGAGCACATCGCCATCGACGCCGCCCGCGCGGTGGAGGTGGCGGACGGCTTCGGCCGCGTCTTCCCCGAGCACAAGTTCCAGATCGTGAAGGCGTTGCAGGAACGCGGCCACATCGTCGCCATGACCGGCGACGGCGTCAACGACGCCCCCGCCCTCAAGCAGGCCGATTGCGGCGTGGCGGTCTCCGGGGCAACCGATGCGGCCCGCAGCGCGGCGGCGCTCATTCTCACCGCGCCGGGGCTCTCCACCATCATCAACGCCATCATGGAAGCTCGGGCGATCTTCGAGCGGATCACCAGCTACATCTACTACCGCATCGCCATGACGCTGAACATCATGCTGGTGGTGGTGCTGGTTTATCTGGTCTACGACTTCATGCCTCTCACCGCGATCATGATCGTCGTCATGGCGTTGCTTGACGACATCCCGATCATGACCATCGCCTATGACAATGTGAAGGTTCAGGACTCACCGGTGCGCTGGAACATGCAGCGCATCCTCTCCTTCTCGACCATCATGGGCATCATGGCGCTGGTGCAGAGCTTCGGCATCGTCATGCTCGGCATGTTCTGGATGAAGAGCCCGGAGCTGATGGCGCGGCTGCCCATGGACCTCTCCCACATCCAGACCATGCTGTTCCTGCAATTGTGCGCCGGCGGGCACCTGCTGTTCTTCGTCTCGCGGGTGCAGGGCACGCTGTTCCGCCCGCCCTATCCCAGCCTGCCCGTGCTCGCGGCGGTGATGGGCACGCAGGTGTTCGCGATCTTCATGTGCGCCTTCGGCTGGTTCATGCCGGCCCTGCCGTGGCTGCTCATCGGCGTGGTCTGGGCCTATTGCCTGGTGTGGACGCTGGTGATGGACCTCGTGAAGGTCATCTACTTCCGCTTCGTGAATGCGCGGGAGCGGCGCATGAGCCTGATCGACGCCTCCATCGGCCCGGTCGTTCCGGGCTGAGCCTCCGCGAAACCAGCGGTGCCCCCTCTCCCCTTGCGGGAGAGGGTTGGGGTGAGGGGTATGCCTCCGCTAGAACGGGAGCCGGGACGAATGCACAGGCCCTCCCCCCTCACCCCCGGCCCCTCTCCCGCAAGGGGAGAGGGGAGGCCCACCACCGTCATCGCCCGGCGTGTCCGGGCGATCCACGGTCAGGCCGGGGCAGGTCTTCGGACATCCCGCGAGCGGATGGGTGGATCGCCCGGACGAGCCGGGCGATGACGCACTGAGGGGGAGAGCCACAGCTCTTTCGGAATGCGCCCGCCAAGCCCCCTCTCCCCTTGCGGGAGAGGGGAGGGGGTGAGGGGTATGCCTCCGGCAGAACCGGCATCTGGGACTAACGGGCAGACCCGCCCCCTCACCCCCTCCCCTCTCCCGCAAGGGGAGAGGGGAGATAGGCCGCACCACGGCTGCCCTTGCGGCGCGGTTGCGTCGCCGGCGTGCGGCGAGGATGCTGCGGGCGCGGGGGAGACCTTCGCGCCTGTTTGCGTCACGACACCCGGACTGCCTTCGACGATGACACGCCTTCTGCCCGCCCTCCTCCTCGCGTTCCTCCCGGCCGCCGCCCTCGCCAATGACGACGTGTTGGCGCGCACCGCCACCGGCGCGGAGCAGGTGTTGCAGACGGTGGACTACGCCAACACGCGCTATTCCCCGCTCAGGCAGATCGACGCCGGCAATGTCGGCCGCCTCCAGGTGGCATGGACCTTCTCCACCGGCGTGCTGCGCGGGCACGAGGGCGCGCCTTTGGTGGTGGGGGACGTGATGTATGTCCACACCCCCTTCCCCAATGTGGTCTATGCCCTCGACCTCAAGAACGAGGGCCGCATCCTCTGGAAATACGAGCCGCGCCAGAAGAAGGACGTGGCGGCGGTGATGTGCTGCGATCTCGTCAATCGCGGCCTCGCCTATGCGGATGGCCTCATCTTTCTGCATCAGGCCGACACCACCATCGTGGCCCTCGATGCGAAGACCGGGGCGAAGCGCTGGTCGGTGGCCAACGGCGATCCGGCGCTCGGCGCCTCCAACACCGCCACCGTGATGCCGGTGAAGGACAAGCTTATCGTCGGCATCTCCGGCGCCGAGGCCGGCGTGCGCGGGCACCTCTCCGCCTATGACCTGAAAGACGGCCACCTCGTCTGGCGCGCCTACAGCACCGGGCCGGATGCGGAGATGCTGTTCGATCCGGAGAAGACCACCGAGCTGGGCAAGCCCGTGGGCAAGGATTCGTCCCTCAAGAGCTGGTCGGGCGACCAGTGGAAGATCGGCGGCGGCGCCACCTGGGGCTGGTTCGCCCACGACCCGAAGCTGAACCTCGTCTATTACGGCACCGCCAACCCGGCCACCTGGAACCCCAGCCAGCGGCCGGGGGACAACCGCTGGTCCGACACCATCATCGCCCGCGACGCGGACACGGGCGTCGCCCGCTGGGTCTACCAGATGACCCCCCACGACGAGTGGGACTATGACGGCGTCAACGAGATGATCCTGACCGATGGGGAGGTGGACAGGAAACCCACGCCGCTCCTCACCCATTTCGACCGCAACGGCTTCGCCTACACCCTGAACCGCGAGACCGGCGCCCTGCTCCGGGCGGGCAAGTACGAGACCACCGCCAATTGGGCGACCGGCATCGATCTCGACCCCGCAAGCCCCGCCTATGGCCGCCCGAAGCGCGACCCCGCCTTTTCCACCGAGCGGGAGGGCGAGGATGTCACCTACACCGGCATCTGCCCCTCATCTCTCGGCGCCAAGAACCAGCAGCCGGCGGCGTTCTCGCCGCAGACGCGGCTGTTCTATGTGCCCGTGACCCGCATGTGCATGGATTACGAGCCGTTCCACGTGGATTACGTGCCGGGCCAGCCCTATGTGGGCGCCACCCTCTCCATGCACCCCGCCCCCGGCACCGCGGGCAGCACCGGCGCCTTCCTCGCCTGGGATGCGCTGAAGGGCGAGGCCGTGTGGTCGAAGCCGGAGCAGTTCTCCGTCTGGTCGGGGGCGCTGGCGACGGCGGGCGGCATCGTCTTCTACGGCACGCTGGAAGGCTGGCTGAAGGCGGTGGACGCGAGGACGGGGAAGGAGCTGTACCGCTTCAAGACGCCCTCCGGCATCGTCGGCAACGTCACCACCTTCCTGCAAGGCGGCCGGCAATATGTGGCGGTGCTCTCCGGCGTCGGCGGCTGGGCCGGCATCGGCCTCGCCGCCGGCCTCAGCGACCCCGGCGACGGCTCCGGCGCCAACGAGGCCTATGCGGCGCTGAACCAGTATACGGCGCTGGGCGGGCAGCTCACGGTGTTCGCCCTGCCCAAGGGGGAGTAAGGGGGCGCCACGCTTCTCCCCTCTCCCCTTGCGGGAGAGGGGCCGGGGGTGAGGGGTGGGGCTATGTCCACGCACTCAAAAGGCGGTCCTAGCGGCGCGATACCCCTCACCCCAGCCCTCTCCCGCAAGGGGAGAGGGAGCTCGGCCGGCACGCAGCTCGCGGCAGCGATCGACAGGGGCGTCAGGACGGCGCCGGAGTGCGAAAGCAGTCGCTCCCCCCAACAGCCGTCATGCCCAGCCTTGTGCCGGGCATCCATGTCGGGCCGAGTGGACGATGCCGCGAGAGGTGTTCCCGGCCGATCCACGTGGATGGCCGGAACAAGCCAGGCCATGACGGAGAGGATGGGAATGACGATGAGCGGGAACGACGGCCCGCGCGTTCCCCCTACTGCGCCGCCGGCGGCACGCGGCTCAGGCGGGTGGCGAGGGTGTCTCCGCGCGGCACGAGCCGGGCGATAGGGTCGCTCTTCAGGCGGGCGAAGAGGATGTGGTCCTCCCACGTCCCGTTGATGCACAGATATTCCCGGGAATAGCCCTCGCGGGTGAAGCCGCAGCTTTCAAGCAGGCGGATGGAGGCCTGGTTGTGGGGCATGCAGGCCGCCTCCACCCGGCGCAGGTGGAGCACGTCGTGGGCTACGGGCAGGAGAGCCGTCACCGCCGCCCGCATGTAGCCCTGCCCGGCATAGGGCGCGCCCATCCAGTAGCCGAGGCTCGCCGCCTGGCACACGCCGCGCCGCACGTTGGAGAGGGTGAGGCCGCCGACCAACTCATCGTCCGCGCGGCGGAAGATGAAGAGCGGATAGGCCTCGTCCGTCACCATGTCGCGGGCGTAGCGCCGCAAGCGCCGGCGGAAGGCGCCGCGGGTGAGGTCATCGGCCGGCCACAGGGGCTCCCAGGGCGTGAGGAAGCCGCGGCTGATGTCCCGCAGGGTCCGCCACGCCACGAAGTCCTTCATCTGCGGCACGCGCAGATAGACGCCCTTGCCCTCGATGGTGGGGAGGGGCTCGGCGGGGAAGGGAAAGAGTGCGGACAGCCACATCACGTTGCGCCCGAGCCAAACTCCGTTGCCGGCGCAGCCGGTTAGTGACCCCCAAGACGCTGCACCACCCGTGCAGCCGGTTCAAGCCCGCCCTTCGGCCCGATGACGCTGAGCGTCGGCCGGCCGCGGCCGATGAGGCGGGACGCGGCGGCGCGCACGGCGGCGACATCCACCGCCTCCACCCGGGCGACGATCTCCTCCACCGGGATCACCCGGCCGAAGCCGAGGATCTGCCGGGCGAGCTGGTCGGCGCGGGCGCCGGAGCTTTCCAGCGCGGCGAGCAGCCCCACCTTCATCTGCGCCTTGGCGCGGGCCACCTCCAGCTCGGTCACGGTCTCGGCCGTGTCGAAGATCTGGTCCACCACCGCGTTGGAGAGCTCCTCCACGTCGCCGGTGTCGGTGCCGGCATAGATGCCGAACAGGCCGGTGTCCTGATAGCTCCAGTGGAAGGCATAGATGGAGTAGCAGAGCCCCCGCTCCTCCCGCACATCCTGGAACAGGCGGGAGGACATGCCCCCGCCCAGCACGTTCGAGAGCACCTGAAGGGCGTGGTAGTCCGCATCCTTGTAGGAGCAGCCCTCCAGCCCCATGAGCACGTGCACCTGCTCGAGGTCGCGCGCGGTCAGCCGCGTGCCGCCAGCGTAAGTTGCGGGCGACAGCTCCGGTGCCGCCCCGTTGCCGACGCCGGAGAGGCGGGCGGCGGCCTCGTCCACGAGGCGGTCGTGCTCCACCGCGCCGGCGGCGGAGACCACCATGCGCGGGCCGCGATAGGTGCGCCCGAGATAGGCGCCGAGCTGGTCGCGACTGAAGCCGCGCACCGTCTCCGGCGTGCCGAGGATGGAGCGGCCCACGCTCTGGCCCGGGAAGGCCTGCTCCTGGAACAGGTCGAACACCAAATCGTCGGGCGTGTCCATGACCGCGCCGATCTCCTGCACGATCACGTTCTTCTCCCGCTCCAGCTCGTCGGGGGCGAAGGCCGGCTCGGTGAGGATGTCGGCGAGAATGTCGATGCCGAGGCCCACGTCCTCGCCCAGCACGCGGACGTTGTAGGTGGTCTGCTCCACCGAGGTCGCGGCGTTGATGTCGCCGCCCACCTGCTCGATCTCCTCGGCGATGCGGCGGGCGGAGCGGCGGCGGGTGCCCTTGAAAGCCATGTGCTCCAGAAGGTGCGAGATGCCGTGCTCGTCGCCCTTCTCGTCCCGCGCGCCAGCGCCCACCCAGATGCCGAGCGAGGCGGTGCCGAGGTGGCTCATCTCGTCGGAGATGACGGTGATGCCGTTGTCGAGGGTCGAGATCTTCACGCTCATGCCGCGGCGCCCCGTCCGACCCGCGCATGGGTGCGGATGAAGGTTTCGATGGCCACGAGGTCGTTGGGCAGCACGCTCACGCTTTCCTTGCGGGTCAGAAGGTCCGCCATGTGCGGCGGCAGGCCGGGCCGGTGGCCGGTGGCGGCTTCCACCGCATCGGGGAACTTGGCGGGATGGGCGGTGGAGAGCACCACCTGCGGCACCTTGGCCGCGTGCTCCACCTTGTCCGCCACCGCCAGCGCCACGGCGGTGTGCGGATCAGCCAGATAGCCGGCGGACTGGTAGAGGCGCGCGATGGTCTGCGCCGTCTCCGGCTCGTCGGCGCGGCCGGCGGAGAAGTCGCTGCAGATGGCGGCGAGCGCCTCGCGCGGCACGGTGAAGGCGCCGGACTGGCCGAGCGAGGCCATGAGCTGGCGCACCTGCGCACTGTCCCGGTCCACCGCCTCGAACAGCAGGCGCTCGAAATTCGACGACACCTGGATGTCCATGGACGGCGAGGAGGAGGGATGCACCCCCTTCACCTCATAGCGCCCTGTTTCCAGCGTGCGGGCCAGGATGTCGTTGACGTTGGTGGCGATGGAGAGGTCGCGGATGGGCAGGCCCATGCGCTTGGCCACGTAGCCGGCAAAGATGTCGCCGAAATTGCCGGTGGGCACCACGAACGACACCTCGCGGTGCGGCGCGCCCAGCGCGGTGGCGGCATAGAAATAATAGACCACCTGCGCGACGATGCGCGCCCAGTTGATGGAGTTCACCCCGGCCAGCGCGAGGGAATCGCGGAAGGCGTGGTGGTTGAACATGGCCTTCACATGGGCCTGGCAGTCGTCGAACGTGCCTTCCACGGCGATGGCGTGGACGTTGTGCGCGTTCACGGTGGTCATCTGCCGGCGCTGCACCTCGGACACCCGCTTGTGCGGATAGAGGATGAACACGTCCACCGCGTCCGAGTGGCGGAACGCCTCGATGGCCGCGCTGCCGGTATCGCCCGAGGTCGCGCCGACGATGGTGGCGCGGGCGCCGCGGGCGGCGAGCACATGGTCCATCATGCGGGCGAGCAACTGCATCGCCACGTCCTTGAAGGCCAAGGTCGGACCGTGGAACAGCTCCAGCAGGAAGCGGTTGGGGCCGATCTGCGTCAGCGGCGTCACCGCCGGATGGCGGAAGGAGGCGTACGCGTCGGCAATCATCAGGTCGAGCACGCGCTCGGGCAGCGCATCGCCGACGAAGGGGGAAATCACCGCCTTGGCCACCGCCGGATAGGGTTTTCCCGCCAGCGCGGCGATCTCGTCCGCGCTCAGGGTGGGGAACGCCTCCGGCACATAGAGGCCGCCGTCGCGCGCCAGACCGGCCAGCAGCGCATCGGAAAACGACAGGACAGGAGCTTCGCCCCGGGTGGAAACGTAACGCACGGGCCCTCGACAGGTCTTGAGAGGCCCAAAGCGGGCCTGCCGCCAAACTAACCGCAAGCGCGCTCGCGGGAAAGGCGGGGGGTCTGCGGTCAAGTCGAAGGCCGGCAGAGGCAAGCACGGGCGACGGCGACCAAGCGGTGGCGCCGCCCCCCGGGAAGCGTAGGCCTTCACTCACAGGCCGTCATGGCCGGGCTTGTCCCGGCCATCCACGTGGATCGGCCGGGAATACATCTTCGGCCATCGTCCCCTCGGCACGACGTGGATGCCCGGCACAAGGCCGGGCATGACGGTGGTGAGGGATGGGTCGTCCCGGTCGAGCCGGAAGGGCGACGGCGGTGAGGAGCCGAGGCATTCGGGCCGCAGCTCACGAGCCGAATTTACAGGCCGTCATGGCCGGGCTTGTCCCGGAAGTCGGCTGTTGCCGACTTCCGGCTTTGAGAACGCAACCCGCAAAAATGCGGGTTGCGGCCATCCACGTGGTTTGGCCGGGAATACGTGTTCGGCCATCGTCCGGTCGGCACGACGTGGATGCCCGGCACGAGGCCGGGCATGACGGCGGTGAGGGTGTGGTTGGCCTGTGGTCGAACTAAAGCCAGCTGCGGCGAAGATGGGCGACGCCGACCGCGCAGGGGCGACCGCCCCCTCCCCTCAGCTCTTTTCGCGCACGTAGCGGCCGGGGGCGTCTTCGATGGGGGTGAAGTGGCCGCCGCCGATGGGGCGTGCGGGCACGTCCTCGGGGTAGTAGCCGGAGAACCAGTTCAGCCAGTCCGGCCACCAGGAGCCCTTGTGCTCCTGCGCGCCCTGGAGCCACAGGTCGTAGCTCGGCCCGGTGGGGCCGTCGGCCCAGTACTGATACTTCATCTTGGCCGGCGGATTGACCACGCCGGCGATGTGGCCCGAGCCGGCGAGCACGTAGCGCACCGGGCCGGAGAGCATGTTGGCGCCGATGAACACCGAGTTGGGCGGGGCGATGTGGTCTTCCCGCGTCGCCAGCGAATAGACCGGCACGTTCACCTTGGTCATGTCGATGCGCACGCCGGACAGTTCGGCAAGGCCGCGGGCGATGTTGTTGGTGAGGTAGCAGTTGCGCAGGTAATAGGAGTGGTTCGCCGCCGGCATGCGGGTGGAATCGGCGTTC
This sequence comes from Xanthobacter sp., assembly GCF_041911315.1. NCBI lineage: Bacteria > Pseudomonadati > Pseudomonadota > Alphaproteobacteria > Hyphomicrobiales > Xanthobacteraceae > Xanthobacter > Xanthobacter sp. The sequence goes on from NZ_JAYRPE010000024.1 coordinate 70,824, forward strand.
CAGAACAGAAGATCGAACGGGAACGGCGCCTTGCCCTTCATGTAGTTGTTCACCACATAGGGCCAGATCAGGTCGTTCGAGCGCAGCATGTTGAAGGCCGAGGCCATCTTGCTGCCTTCGAGATATCCCGTCTGTTTCATCTTCCGCTCGATGGCGGCAAGCTGGTCCTCGTCCACGAACACCTTCAGATCGCCCGCGTGGGTGAAGTCGATCTGGGTGGTGAGGAAGGTGGCGGAGGCGATGCGGTCGTCCCCCGTCGCGGCCATGTAGGCGAGCGTGGTGGCGAGCAGGGTGCCGCCGACGCAATAGCCCATGGCGTGGGCCTGCCGCTCGCCGGTGGCGACGGCCACCTTGTCGAGGGCGGTCATGATGCCCTCGCGCATGTAATCGTCGAAGCCCTTCTCGGCGAGCCGGGCATCGGGATTGACCCAGGAGATGACGAAGACGCTGATGCCCTGGTCCACCAGCCACTTGATGAAGGACTTCTCCGCCGTCAGGTCGAGGATGTAGAACTTATTGATCCACGGCGGCACGACGAGCAGCGGCATCTTCTTCACGCTGCCGGTCGTGGCCTCGTACTGGATGAGCTGCATCAGATCGTTTTCGTAGATCACCTTGCCCGGCGTGGTGGCGAGGTTGCGCCCCACCTCGAACGCGCTCAGGTCCGACTGGCGGATCTTGAGCGAGCCCTTGCCGGCGACGAGATCCTCCGTGAGGTTCTTCATCCCCTTCACGAGATTCTCGCCGGACGAGGAGAAGGTCTCGCGGATCAGCTCCGGATTGGTCATCACGAAGTTGGAGGGCGAGATGGCGTTCGTGACCTGCTTCACCAGGAAGCCGGCCTTGTGCTTGGTGTGGGCGTCGAGGCCCTCGGCCTCCTCCACCATGTCCTCGGCCCAGCGGGTGGTGACGAGATAGGCCTGCTTGAGCGCATCGAAGATGGGGCTTTCGCGCCAGCCCTCGTCCTTGAAGCGGGCGTCGCGCGCGTCCGGCGCAGTCACCGGCTCCACCTGTTCGCCGCCGAGGCGCTTCAGCGTGTTGGTCCACACCGAGAGATAGCCGGCCATGAGGCGGGTCTGCGCCTCCAGCGTGCGCTGGGGATCGGTCATCCAGTATTCGGCGACCTGCCCCACGGTCTTGAGGGCGTCGGCGATCTCGTCGGCGAGGTCGTCGGTCTTGGCCTGGGTGCGCGGGCCGAGATAGGCGGCGAGCGCCTTGCCGCCCTCATCCACCATCTGCGCGAGATTCTGGGAGAAGGCCTCGATGTTGAGACCGGGGCGGGCGCCGTCGCCCTTGCCGTCGCCCTTGCTATCGCTCTTGCCGTCAGCCCTGGCCCCGGCACCGGCCTTCGGCGCGTCCGCTTTGGCCGCGGGGGGCGCCGATTCGGGCGCGGGATTCGGGGGGGTCTGGGCCGCGGGGGGGACGACGCTGAGATGCGCGGGGCCACCCGCCGCAACCGGCGATTCCACCGACATCATGGGGGCGGCGGATACGTTCGGCGTTTCCTCAACACGGGACATGCGCGTTTCCTCTCGCGGGTCTTGCTCGCGGGCCGTTACGAAACGTAGCCCATCTTTATCGCTGCCTGCGCTTCCTTCATACTCTAGAGTGTGAAAGTGACAGGATCGAGCCTCGCGGCCACGCCGCAGGCGCCCTTAGACACCCCTCCTTGGTCGAGTCTGCGGTACGCCCGCACGGCACCGGCCCCTCAGGAGGTATCTCGCCCCGGTATCGTCACCGCCGGGACCGGGAGCCATCCGGAACGGACAATGGACCTTTTCTCCCCGACGGCGCGAGGCCGTGCCGTCCCGACGCTGCGCGCCGCGCTTCTCCTCGCGCTCGCCGCGAGCCTCTCCGCCTGCGCCGGCTCGGGCATTCCGGGCCTCGCGCCGCCGCAGACCTCGGTGCCCGAGGTGGACGCCACCCACTTCCCCACGCTGGGCGCCCCGCCCGCCGAGCGCCGAGACCCGCTCACCGCCGAGCAACAGCAGAAGCTGCAGCGCGACCTTGAGCGCCTCGCCCGCCAGCAGCAGGCCAAGCAGGTGCCGCAGGCGCAGTGAGCCGCGCGCGGCGCCTGCGGGCGTTTCGCGTCATTGTGCGGTGCGATATGGCGGCCACCGCCCCATCGCCACCGCAATCAAGGCTTTTTCATTCACCGAACAGTGCTACAAAGCCCGACTGCCGCGCCGGGAGACAACATGCGCGGCCTCTGGAGCCATTGAGATGACGACCGATTTCCACCGCATTCGCCGGCTGCCGCCCTACGTGTTCGAGCAAGTGAACCGTGTGAAGGCCGCCGCCCGCAATGCCGGGGTGGACATCGTCGACCTCGGCATGGGCAACCCGGACCTCGACGCGCCGGCGCACGTCTACGAGAAGCTCAAAGAGACCATCGGCAAGCCGCGCACCGACCGCTATTCCGCCTCCAAGGGCATCCCCGGCCTGCGCAAGGCGCAGGCGGCCTATTACGAGCGGCGATTCGGCGTGAAGCTGGACCCCGACCGGCAGGTCGTGGCCACGCTGGGCTCCAAGGAAGGCTTCGCCAACATGGCGCAGGCCATCACCGCCCCCGGCGACGTGATCCTGACCCCCAATCCCTCCTACCCCATCCACGCCTTCGGCTTCCTGATGGCCGGCGGCGTCATCCGCTCGGTTCCGGCCGAGCCGGGGCCGGAGTTCTTCCACGCCATGGAGCGGGCGGTCCAGCACTCCATCCCCAAGCCCATCGCGGTGGTGCTGTGCTATCCCTCGAACCCCACGGCCTGCGTGGCGGACCTCGAGTTCTACAAGGACGTGGTGGCCTTCGCGAAGAAGAACGATCTCATCGTTCTCTCCGACCTCGCCTATGCCGAGCTTTATTTCGACGGCAACCCGCCCCCCTCGGTGCTGCAGGTGCCGGGCGCCATGGACGTGGCGGTGGAGTTCACCTCCATGTCCAAGACCTATTCCATGGCCGGCTGGCGCATGGGCTTCGCCGTGGGCAACGAGCGGCTCATCGCCGCGCTCTCGCGGGTGAAGTCCTATCTCGACTACGGCGCCTACACCCCCATCCAGGTGGCGGCCACCGCGGCGCTCAACGGCCCGCAGGAGTGCATCGCCGAGATGCGCGAGACCTACAAGAAGCGCCGCGACGCCCTCGTGGAGAGCTTCGGCCGCGCTGGCTGGAACATCCCCGTGCCCCGCGCCACCATGTTCGCGTGGTCGCCCATTCCGGAGCCGTTCCGGGCCATGGGCTCGGTGGAATTCGCCAAGCTCCTCATCGAGAAGGCGGAGGTGGCGGTGTCGCCGGGCGTCGGCTTCGGCGAGCATGGCGACGAATACGTCCGCATCGCCGTGGTGGAGAACGAGCAGCGCATCCGCCAGGCGGCGCGCAACGTCCGCCGCTTCTTCGAGCAGGCCGGCACCACGCTGCACAACGTGGTTCCGCTCAGCGCCGCGCGCTGAGCCGACGCCCCCGCCCCTCTGACACCGGGGCCGAACGGGTTGGCGATCGAGCATTGACCGGTTCCGGCGACAGCCGGAACCTCGCGCCGGGCGGGCTGTGGTATGACGCCAGCCGAGGACAGGAACCGGACTGACAGATGAGCGATTTGAAAGTGGGCCTCGCCGGCCTCGGCACCGTCGGGGCCGCGGTCTTCCGCATGCTCGAGCGCCGCGCCGGCGAGCTTGAGGCGCGCACCGGCCGCACCGTGAAGGTGACGGCAGTGGCCGCCCGCGACCGCAGCCGCGACCGCGGCCTCGATCTTTCAAGCGTGGCCTGGTTCGAGGATCCGGTGGCGCTCGCCCGCGACGGCGACATCGACGTGTTCGTGGAGCTGATGGGCGGCGACGGCGACCCGGCCAAGGCGGCCGTGGCGGCCGCGCTGGACCGTGGAATTCCCGTCGTCACCGCCAACAAGGCGCTGCTCGCCAAGTGCGGCGTGGAGCTCGCCCGCCGGGCCGAGGCCTCCGGCGCGGGCCTGCATTTCGAGGCGGCGGTGGCGGGCGGCATCCCCATCGTGAAGACGCTGCGCGAGGCGCTCGCCGGCAACGCCATCGAGCGCGTGTCGGGCATACTCAACGGCACCTGCAACTACATCCTCACCCGCATGGCGGACGAGAAGCTCTCCTTCCACGTCTGCCTCACCGAGGCGCAGCGGCTCGGCTATGCGGAGGCGGACCCGACCTTCGACATCGACGGCTTCGACACCGCCCACAAGCTCGCCATCCTCACCTCGCTGGCCTTCGGCACGCAGGTGGATGCGGACGCCATCTATGTGGAGGGCATCCGCCAGCTCACCCTCGCCGACCTCGAGGCGGCGGACGATCTCGGCTACCGGGTGAAGCTGCTCGGCGTGGCGGTGAAGACTGACACCGGCATCGAGCAGCGCGTGCATCCCACCATGGTGCCGAAGCACTGGCCCATCGCGCAGGTCTCCGGCGTCACCAATGCGGTGGCGGTGGATGGCGATGCGGTGACGCTGACGCTGGTCGGCCCCGGCGCCGGCGGCGATGCCACCGCCTCGGCGGTGGTGGGCGATCTGTTCGATGTGGCGCGCGGCGTGAAGGGCTATGCCTTCGGCCTGCCGGTGGACCGCCTCGCCAAGGCCGAGCGCGCCGCCATGCAGCGCCACGAGGGCGGCTACTACATCCGCCTCGCCGTGGTGAACAAGCCGGGCACCGCCGCCACCATCACCCGCCGCATGGCGGACGAGCAGATCTCGCTGGAATCCATCGTCCAGCGGCAGCCGGGCGGCGCGATGCCGTCCGACACGGCGCATGTGATTCTCATCACCTATGCCACGACCGAGGCCGCCGTGCGCCGCGCCATCGCCGCCATCGAGGCGGACGGCGTGGTCGCCTCCCTGCCCCAGGTCATCCGGATCGAGAAGGACTGATCCGGAGCGCGGCAACAGAACCAGAAGGACCGACGTCATGAGCGGTGCCCGGACCCAGAGGACGCCTGAGAAGTCTGCCCAGCGAGCCGAGCAGGTGCTCGACCGCCGCCTTGCCCTCGACATGGCCCAGGCCATGGAACGCTGCGCCGTCGCCGCCGCCCGCCTGCGCGGCCACGGCGACGAGCAGGCCGCCGACATCGCCGCCATGACCGTCTGCCATCGCGAGGTGAACGAGATTCCGGTCTCCGGCACCCTGGTGATCGGCGAAGGCATCGAGGGCGATTGCGACCAGCTGTTCGTCGGCGAGAAGCTGGGGCGCGGCGGGGCCGAGGTGGACCTCGCGGTGGACGCGCTGGAAGGCACCACGCTCTGCGCCAAGAACATGGAGGGCTCGCTCTGCGTGCTCGTGCTCGCCGAGCATGACACGCTGCTGAAGATGCCGCCCTGCTACATGGAGAAGATCGCCATCGGGCCGGGCTATCCGGAAGGCATCGTTTCCCTCTCCCAGAGCCCGCAGGACAACATCCGCGCTTTGGCCGAGGCCAAGGGCGTGCCGCCCTCCGACGTCACCGCCCTCATCCTCGACCGGCCGCGCCATGGCCCGCTGATCGACGCCGTGCGCAAGACCGGCGCCGCCATCAAGCTCATCACCGACGGCGACGTGGCGGGCGTGGTGCACACCGCCAACCCGCATGAGAGCGGCATCGACATCTATCTCGGCCTCGGCGGCGCCGCCGAGGGCGTGCTGGCCGCCGCCGCGCTGCGCTGCATC